>NZ_CP134198.1:300000-514023 GCF_031585635.1 Paraburkholderia sp. FT54
TACAGCAGTTCCGGGTCGTACTTCAGGCCCTTGCGTTGTCCACTCAGGGATCCAAACAGGAACACCCGCCGGGAATGGTTGTACAGCAGGTCGGTTTCGGTATCGCGTACCAGGTCGGTGGCCGCGCGTGCGATTGCGCTGTTCGGTATCTTGATGCCTGCGATGATCGTGTTAGTCATTTCGGTTCCTTAGCTTATTAGTGTGCGGAGGACGCGCAGCCTATTCTGGATAGCGCACCACTGACAATGAAGTCGCCCGGTTCCAGCGTGAGCCTCGCTAATGATCAAGATCAACGAAGCCACATCGAACACCGTCTTCGCGAACGCCGACATGCGCGACGCCGTTCCGGAAAGCTTGGAGATCGCACTTGGCTCACTCCATGACGTCTCAGACTTACTCAGTAATTTTGGAAGGTCGTTCCATACGACACTATGATCAAACGCCGGCATCATGGCGCGTTAAACGTTGTGAGTAAATGCGAAGACATGTAAGCCGGCATGCCATCACCGTGACGTTTGCAGAACGCGTGAACTGTAGCGTCCACCGCCCGTTGCAAAGGGCTGACTACGCGCCTCGCTTGACGGTCAATCGACAGTGCAACTTAGATCGTCTAGAAGGCGCCTCGCTATCTTGAGATCGGACGTGTCGAATCCTTCTGTAAACCGACCATAAATTCCGGCGAGCATGTCATGCGCTTCCGTTGTGCGTCCTTGATCGGACAGCAACCGCGCGAGCGTCGTCGCTGTTCGCAGTTCCCAGCCGAGAGCCGATTGCTGGCGCGCCGATTCGAGCGAGCGTAACAGCCAGTCCTCGACTTCCGACGGATCTGATCGCGACACCGAAGCGAGGATCCATCCCTTGACGCGCAAGCTCTCCGGCATCTCGCTCGATCCTCCGTTCTCCGCGCTCATCACCAGCGCGTCATCGATTGCGGCAAGAGCCTCCTTGACCCGTCCCAGCGCCGCCAACCCTTCCGCCATGGCGCTGGCAATAATCGGCGTGAAGGCATGGTAGCGCCCGGCACACAGTTCTTCCAGACATCCTCGGAGCAACTGGATGCCGCCTTGCGCATCGCCATGCTTGATCGACAAAGCACCCGTCAAACCCCGGCTTATAGCCTGAAATAGCCGCAGCGAATGCCGTGCGGCGTGCGCGGCCAGCCGCTCGATGATTGCTTCCGCCGCCGTCCAGTCTCCGTTCCAGATGAACACAGACGAGGCCCCCATCAGTGCAACGCAGAGGGTGCCGGGTTGCTTGGACTCGTCGGCGTCGTGGAGCGTTTGACGTGCGACCTTCATGGCCTGGTCCGGGTAGCCTTGAAGCCATAGCGTTCGTGAGAGAGAGACCAGCGCATGGACACGGTGATCGCAGCCGAACTGGATCATGTTGATGCGCCGGGACGCGATCGCGCGAACCACCGCGGCTTCGCCGTGTGTCCTGGCGCTCGCCTGGTTCCCGATGACGTGATGCGCCACGCCAAGCATCCAGTCTGCCAATGCGGCAGCGGCCGGATCGGCCAGCGACTTGGCAACCACCTGGCTCTGCTGCGCAACGCGCAATGCGCCCCTGAAATCTCCGATTCGTGTCAGAAAGATGTTGAGACCGCCGAGCAGCCTGAGTTGATGGTACGGTTCATCGAGCGATTCCGCGAGTTCGAGTCCACGAGTCAAAGCTGAGCGGACCTCCTCACGACACGTGGTGAACATCGACGACAGTCCGAGCGACGCCTGCAATTCCATCTCGCGACGGCTCCCGCGACTGGCACAATCGAGTGCTGCCAGGGCATGCTCCGTCCAGCGCTGACACTCGCTTAGCAGTGAGAGTTCAAGGAAGAGAGGGGCCGACACGGCGGCTAGCGCGGTGCTGACGGACGGATCCCCGCGGTCCGAGAAACTCCACTCCAGCGCCGCGCGTACATTTCCGAGCTGCTCGACACACCCCACCAATCCGTGCGTCTCGCGACAGGTCGAATCGCCCGCATCAGAGCCTTCGAGAACCTGGCAGAAATAGATCGCGTGACGTTGCGCGATCGCGTCCATCTCACCG
This sequence comes from Paraburkholderia sp. FT54, assembly GCF_031585635.1. Classification (NCBI taxonomy): domain Bacteria; kingdom Pseudomonadati; phylum Pseudomonadota; class Betaproteobacteria; order Burkholderiales; family Burkholderiaceae; genus Paraburkholderia; species Paraburkholderia sp. FT54. Next base: position 302,047 of record NZ_CP134198.1, read on the forward strand.
CTTTCCGCGAGTTTCTCGGTAGCGTACGCGCGCGTGGTGTCGAGTAGCCGGTAACGCATCGTCGCGTCACCGGCTTTCTCCGTCGACAGAAGGCACTTTGCAACGAGGCTGCCCACGGCATCCACGACCTGCGTTTCGTCGACATCTCCATCCGCCGCGATGGCCCGCGCCGCGTCAAGCGAAAACGGGCCAACGAAAATAGAAATGCGGGAAAGGATCGTTCCCTCGAAGGCGGTAAGCAGGCGGTAGCTCCAGTCGAGCATCGCGTTCAGCGTCTGATGACGGGACGGCGCCGTGCGTCGGCTCTGCCAGACCAATCCGAAGCGGTTATTGAGGACCTCCGCGGTTCCACGGATCCCGTACGCATCGACACGGCCAGCTACAAGTTCGATTGCCAGAGCGATGCCGTCGAGCTTGCGGCAGATCCCCGCGACGATAGAGGCATCCTCGTCGCTTAGCTCAAAGCCGCTGTCGCCGGCAGCTGCGCGTTCCACGAAAAGCAGCACGGCCGGGTATGCCAGTGCCTTCGCGGCCGTCAGCCCTTCTTCGTCGGGCGGGCTCTCCAGCGGCATCAACCGATGGACGTGCTCGCCCTCGACACGCAGCTTCTCCCGGCTTGTCGCGAGGATATGCACCTGCGGAGCGTCCCTGAAGATGCGTTCCGCCAACGTGGCTGTTGCCTCCACCACATGCTCGCAACAATCTATGACGAGTAGTAGCCGCCTGTCCTGAAGAAATGCCATAAGGCTCGGCAGCGGGTTGGCGGACTCAACCACGACGCCAAGTGCCGACGCAATCGTGGCGGGGACCAGCTCCGGTGTGGTAAGCGCGCCGAGGTCGACGAAGCATGCCGGAACCTCGAATTCCGCAACAAAGACATGGCTCACAGATACAGCGACGGTGGTTTTACCCATGCCGCCTGGCCCCACGATGCTGACGAAGCGCTGGCCGGCAAGCTGGCTTGAAATGGTCCGGACGGCATCTTCGCGACCGACCATGCGCGTCAGTTGGGCGGGAAGCTGGGTGTCGTAGCCGGAAACAGGCTTCGAGGCCGCGACGGGCTGTTCTGTTGTGGCCTGAAGCTGCACTGGCGTAGCGACACGCGAAACCGGAGCGACAAAACAGTAGCCTCTGCCCGGGACATTGGTCACATACCTCGCGCCGGCCTGTCCGTCGCCAAGCGCCTTGCGAAGGTTGACCAACTGCGCCCGAAGACTGCTCTCGTCAACGACGACGTCCGGCCAGACGCGCGCCATCAGGTCACGCTTGCTGACGACTTCGCCGGCACGTTCGACCAGCACGATCAGGATATCGAGCGCGCGACTGCCCAATCGAAGAGCAACGTCTCCCTGATAAAGAAGACGTTTCGCAGCAAGCAGGCGAAACGGGCCGAATAATGCGACCCCGATGTCGCCGACGTGCGCCGAGTCAAGCACGGCGCTCAGCGTCGATGAGACCTGCGTTGAAGTAGACATATTGCTTTCTTTCCTGATTGTGGTTCTTGAAAAGGAAAATGCGCTCCTACAGCATACGTAATGACGTGAGTCGTCGAACGACGGCGGCGCTTGTGTATGGCGGAATAGAGCGCAATAAATTATGAAACGAGCGTCTTGAGTTGCTGCCAGAACGCGGCGAATTTGTGCAGTTCGGGGGCGTCCAGGGCAAGCATGGCGTAGTGAACGCGTGATTCCTGGACGTGCGGCAGTTGCGAAAGGAGGAGGCCGACTTTCATGATGTTTCTCCGAGCGTTTGAGGCCGGGCGCGTCATGCGCGCCGCGACTAAGGTCTACTCGCTTTCCTCAGGTAAAGGTAAAGGTGAGCGGCATATGGGATAACTGTCACTGTCCGGCATCGCGGCTCCTTGTCGGCGTCTGGTACGCGCGTCTGCTACGCGCGTGTACGTGCTCGCGACACGTTGCCATGAGGACGGCCGCAATCGCTCCGTCCTCATGGCGCTAGTAAAGGTGCACGGAGATAGTGACTACGGCGCGCACCGTCTGCCTGCTGGCAGGACGGCGGCTGAAAGAAGAGAGTGCGGACGTCCTGCCGGTCAGGGCAGCGAAAATATATTACTGGAGGTGCCCAAGGCATCAGCCCCGTTGTGACGACTTTTAGATTTTAGACGGCACGATCCAGCATCGGAACGCGCGTCACGTGTTCCCTCTCCCTCCAAACAACGGCGCACTGGCCATCGGAGCTGACTGGTTGGGGAGAATGATGAGCTGGACGATCTTGTTGTCGGATATCGAGACGTACAAAGTGACCACCAAGGGCTCGGGCAGACCCCGTTTATCGTAGTCTCCGTCGACGTTGGCGGTGACGATGGTATGCCCGTAATGTTCGACGACCTTGACGACGTACAACGTCGTCCTGACGCCAATGAGTTCGCGGGCGGCCCATTGCCTGATGGCCTGAGTGCCCCAGACATCGTGCAACTGATCGTTGACGAGCGCATCATCAGCGAAGGTCGCTAACAACATGTCGAGGTCCAGGGTGTTGGTCGCGCGGATAAAGGCGGAGACCGGAACCGGGAGTTCCAACGCAGGCTCCTGGCTTACAGTCAACGCCGAGATCCTGCCCCCGGCGACGGTGAAACACCAGTCGAGTTGAAGCGGGTTAGAGGCACTGGTGCGATTGTCATCCCAGACGATCACCGTGACGATAGTCTTTCCATCGCGCCTAGCGACGTTGACGGCACGGATACCGGTGCATTGCAGGTAACGGTCGCTCCACCCTTTGATTTCATCGCCCCGATGTTCCTCGCCGCAGTCGTGCAAGACGGCGGCGCCGGCAAAAGCCGCGAGTAAGGCATCGGCATCGCGCGTCTGCACTGCGCGGAGAAACGCCGCGAGCGGTGCAGGCAGATTCGAGTATGTCATAGAAAGATGTCATAGAAAAAGTGCGGCTGTGTAAATGCCGCTCACTGCGAGTCGTTCTAGAGAACACTATGACTAAATGCCGGTATTGGCGCGTTATATGTTGTGAAGAAATGTGAAGGCATGTAAACAGGAGTGCCATAGCTGCGAAGTTCGCTGAACGGGTGGGCGTTGACGGACGGTGCGCGTCGCAAAAAGGCTAACCGCACGCCTCGCTTGACGGCCAATCGACAGGGCGACTTAGGGCAATGCTGATTAAGTCCACCGCTTGTGCGCGTCAAGCGTTATAGAGAGCACAAGCGACGAGAAAGGCAAAAGACAATGAAGCAGCAGACACTCGCGATGGCCGCGCATCAAGGTGCGGGGTTCGAGACCCGACGCAAACGCACGCGACGCGACGAGTTTCTTGACACGATGAACACGATCGTTCCGTGGACCGAACTGTGCGCGGTAATCGAACCGTATTACCCGAAACGCGGAAACGGTCGCCCGCCGATTGGTTTGGAGCGCATGCTGCGGATTCACTTCGTGCAGCACTGGTTCAATCTGGCCGACTTCGCTTGCGAAGAGGCTCTGTATGACAGCACCAGCCTGCGTCGCTTTGTGGGCATTGATCTGGGCTGCGAAGCCGTGCCGGATGCGACAACGCTGCTCAAATTCCGGCGCCTGCTTGAGAAGCATCAGCTGGGTGAACGGCTCTTCGCCGAGGTGGGGCGGGTGCTGCAAGCCAGCGGTATGAAGCTTGCCAGCGGCACCATCGTGGACGCGACGTTGATCGCCGCCCCCAGCTCGACCAAGAACAAGCAGCAGGCGCGCGACCCGGAGATGCATCAGACGCGCAAAGGAAAGCAGTGGTATTTCGGCATGAAGTTGCACATCGGGGTCGATAGTCAAAGCGGCTTGGCACATAGCGCGGTGGTCACGCCGGCCAACGTCCACGACAAACATCCGCTGCCGAAATTGCTGCATGGGCAAGAGCAACGGGTCTATGGAGATAGCGCCTATGCGAGCCAGAAAGCGCTGATCCGTGACAAGGCCCCCAAGGCGCGCGACTTCACCAATCAGCGTACGCGCCGTGCGGGCGAAGTTGACGAAGTAGCACGCGGCAAGAATCGCAACAAGTCGAAGATCCGTGCTCGGGTTGAGCACGTGTTTGCTGTCGTCAAGCGCCTGTGGGGCTTCACGAAGGTGCGCTATCGCGGTCTGGCCAAGAACGCCAATCGCGCCTTCGTCGCGCTGGCATTGACCAACGTCTATCTCTCGCGCAGGCAATTGATGGCACCGATCCGCCCGTAATGGGCGAAAAGCGGGCCACAGGCCCGTGCGCAACGCCCTGGTGGGCAGGAAATGCAGGCGGAAAGCTTCACTCACGATGAATCTGCCTCTGTTTGCGCCCGAATCGATGAATACAACGGCTTGTTCAGCGTTGCCTTAGATCGTCCAGCAGGCGCCTCGCTATCTTGAGATCGGACGTGTCGAATCCTTCTGTAAACCGACCATAGATTCCGGCGAGCATGTCATGCGCTTCCGTTGTGCGTCCTTGATCGGACAGCAACCGCGCGAGCGTCGTCGCTGTTCGCAGTTCCCAGCCGAGAGCCGATTGCTGGCGCGCCGATTCGAGCGAGCGTAACAGCCAGTCCTCGACTTCCGACGGATCTGATCGCGGCGCCGAAGCGAGGATCCGTCCCTTGATGCGCAGAATCTCCGGCGTCTCGCTCGATCCACCGTTCTCCGTGATCCTCACCAGCGCGTGATCGATTGCGGCGATAGCATCCTTGATGTTTCCCAGCACCGCCAAACCTTCCGCCATGGCGCTGGCCAAAGCCGGCGTGAAGGCGTGGTAGCGCCCGGCACACAGTTCTTCCAGACATCCTCGGAGCAACTGGATGCCGCCTTGCGCATTGCCGCGCCTGATCGACAAAGCACCCGTCAAACCCCGGCTTATAGCCTGAAATAGCCGCAGCGAATGCCGTGCGGCGTGCGCGGCCAGCCGCTCGATGATGGTTTCCGCCGCAGTCCAGTCTCCGTTCCAGATGAGCACGGATGAGGCCCCCAGCAGTGCAACGCAGAGGGTGCCGGGTTGCTTGGACTCGTCGGCGTCGTGGAGCGTTTGACGTGCAACCTTCACGGCCTGGTCCGGGTAGCCTTGAAGCCATAGCGTTCGTGAGAGACAGGCCAGCGCACGGACACGGTGATCGCAGCCGAACTGGATCATGTTGATGCGCCGGGACGCGATCGCGCGAACCACCGCGGCTTCGCCGTGTGTCCTGGCGCTCGCCTGGTTCCCGATGACGTGATGCGCCACGCCAAGCATCCAGTCTGCCAATGCGGCAGCGGCCGGATCGGCCAGCGACTTGGCAACCACCTGGCTCTGCTGCGCAACGCGCAATGCGCCCCTGAAATCTCCGATTCGTGTCAGAAAGATGTTGAGACCGCCGAGCAGCCTGAGTTGATGGTACGGTTCATCGAGCGATTCCGCGAGTTCGAGTCCACGAGTCAAAGCTGAGCGGACCTCCTCACGACACGTGGTGAACATCGACGACAGTCCGAGCGACGCCTGCAATTCCATCTCGCGACGGCTCCCGCGACTGGCACAATCGAGTGCTGCCAGGGCATGCTCCGTCCAGCGCTGACACTCGCTTAGCAGTGAGAGTTCAAGGAAGAGAGGGGCCGACACGGCGGCTAGCGCGGTGCTGACGGACGGATCCCCGCGGTCCGAGAAACTCCACTCCAGCGCCGCGCGTACATTTCCGAGCTGCTCGACACACCCCATCAATCCGTGCGTCGCGCGACAGGTCGAATCAGCGGCGTTAGCGACTTCGAGAAACTGGCAGAAATAGATCGCGTGACGTCGCGCGATCACGTCCATCTCACCACTTTCCGCGAGTTTCGAGCTAACGTACGCGCGCGTGGTGTCGAGTAGCCGGTAACGCATCGTCGCGTCACCAGCTTTCTCCGCCGACGCAAGCGACTTCGCGACGAGACTGCCCACGGCATCCACGACCCGGGCTTCGTCGACATCAACATCCGCCGCGACGGCCCGCGCCGCGTCAAGGGAAAACGTGCCAACGAATAGGGAAAGCCGGCAAAGGATGGTTTGCTCGAAGGCGGTGAGCAGGCGGTAGCTCCAGTCGAGCATCGCGTTCAGCGTCTGATGACGGGGCAGCGCCGTGCGTCGGCTCTGCCAGAGCAACCCGAAGCGGTTATTGAGGAACTCCGCGGTTCCACGAATACCATACGCATCGACGCGGCCGGCCACAAGTTCGATTGCCAGAGCGATGCCGTCGAGCTTGCGGCAGATGTCGGCGACGATAGAGGCATCCCCGTCGCTCAGCTCGAAGCCATTGTCGCCCGCGGCCGCCCGCTCCACGAAAAGCTGCACAGCCGGGTATGCCAGTGCCTTCGCGGCCGTCAGCCCTTCTTCGTCGGGTGGGCTCTCCAGCGGCATCAACCGATGGACGTGCTCGCCCTCGACACGCAGCTTCTCCCGACTCGTCGCGAGGATATGCACCTCTGGAGCGTCCCTGAAGATGCGTTCCGCCAACGTGGCTGTTGCCTCCACCACATGCTCGCAACAATCTATGACGAGTAGTAGCCGCCTGTCCTGAAGAAATGCCATAAGGCTCGGCAGCGGGTTGGCGGACTCAACCACGACGCCAAGTGCCGACGCAATCGTGGCGGGGACCAGCTCCGGTGTGGTAAGCGCGCCGAGGTCGACGAAGCATGCCGGAACCTCGAATTCCGCAACAAAGACATGGCTCACAGATACAGCGACGGTGGTTTTACCCATGCCGCCTGGCCCCACGATGCTGACGAAGCGCTGGCCGGCAAGCTGGCTTGAAATGGTCCGGACGGCATCTTCGCGACCGACCATGCGCGTCAGTTGGGCGGGAAGCTGGGTGTCGTAGCCGGAAACAGGCTTCGAGGCCGCGACGGGCTGTTCTGTTGTGGCCTGAAGCTGCACTGGCGTAGCGACACGCGAAACCGGAGCGACAAAACAGTAGCCTCTGCCCGGGACATTGGTCACATACCTCGCGCCGGCCTGTCCGTCGCCAAGCGCCTTGCGAAGGTTGACCAACTGCGCCCGAAGACTGCTCTCGTCAACGACGACGTCCGGCCAGACGCGCGCCATCAGGTCACGCTTGCTGACGACTTCGCCGGCACGTTCGACCAGCACGATCAGGATATCGAGCGCGCGACTGCCCAATCGAAGAGCAACGTCTCCCTGATAAAGAAGACGTTTCGCAGCAAGCAGGCGAAACGGGCCGAATAATGCGACCCCGATGTCGCCGACGTGCGCCGAGTCAAGCACGGCGCTCAGCGTCGATGAGACCTGCGTTGAAGTAGACATATTGCTTTTTTTCCTGATTGTGGTTCTTGAAAAGGAAAATGCGCTCCTACAGCATACGTAATGACGTGAGTCGTCGAACGACGGCGGCGCTTGTGTATGGCGGAATAGAGCGCAATAAATTATGAAACGAGCGTCTTGAGTTGCTGCCAGAACGCGGCGAATTTGTGCAGTTCGGGGGCGTCCAGGGCAAGCATGGCGTAGTGGGTTCTGGTGCAAATGGCTTGTCTGGCAGAGATGCTTCCTATAGATATCGATACCTTATCGATTGAACAGGACGGCATTCCAGACAGCGAGCGCAGCGGTATCTTTGAGCCTGAACGTGGAGAAGTTGAACTGACCCTTGCGAATGCGATGCATCAATTCGATGCCTGAAATCGTGGCCGCGGCATTCCTGAACCGTTTGAAGCCGAGCATCACATTCGTTCTGGACTTGATGTTTCGATGGTCCTGTTCGACCAGATTGTTGAGGTACTTCGAGGACCGGATCTTCGTGTCCTCAGGCAGCAGGCCATCGGCCTTCATCTCACGCACCGCCCGGTGTGAGGCGGCATACCCATCGAGCGTGGTCGTCTCTGGCGGCTGTCCCTGATGTTTGATTGCCTTGCTGAAAAAGGCTTTGGCCGCGGCCACGTCGCGCTTCGCCCTGAGCATGAAGTCCATCGTCTGGCCGGCTCGATCTACCGCACGGTACAGATAAACCCATTTGCCACGAATCTTCAGGTAGGTTTCGTCCACACGCCACGACCGCCCTGTCGGTACGCCAAAACGGTTCCAGCGCTTGACGAACTGCGGCGTAAAGCGCTTCACCCAACGCATAATCGTGGTGTGCACCAGCGACAAACCGCGCTCGGCCATCATCTCGACCAGATCGCGCAGGCTGAGCTTGTAGCGAAGGTACCAGCGCACGCAGAGAATGATGATCTCCCGATCAGAAGGTCGCCCATCAAACAACGCCTCCAGGCCTTTCCGCTTGCTCATCACCGACCACCAGATTGTTGGGCTGAATACTTTAACCGATTCGCCGAGCCTATTTGCACCAGAATCCTTCATAGCGTCTGGACTTGAAGATAAGGGGTGGGTCAGAGTTACCGTGAGATACGGTCTAGTCTGGTGTATGAGCGGTTGATGGCCGGCGACGTCAGGCGGCGAGTTTCTGCTGACCGGGTAGATCGTCTTGCATCGGTTCGCCGTCCTTGAAGGCAATGCCTTCCAGTTGCCGTGGAGGATACAGGGAAAGGACTCGATCCCTCGATAGCCGAGCGCATTCTCGAGCCATTCGCGACCACAAAAAGCGATGGTATGGGCCTCGGGTTGTCGATCTGCCGTGCGATAATAGAGGAGGCGCATGGCGAAGAGCTGAGCGTCTCCCCACGTTCGCCCCATGGCACGGTCTTCCAGTTCACCGTCCCGGTTGCGGCGAGCGGCGACTACTCTAACCTTGCCCCTTCGTCCGGACGAATCGCGGCGGTACTGTCAGCCCGGCGACGACGGAACAGCATTGCGAATGAAAAATCCGGTGACGATGCCGACGTGCGCGTTGGGCCTACTCATGATCGAACGCGCTGCGTGTTCCAAACCGCCCTGCGCAAAACGCACCATGCGACTGATATCCCGCCGAACGGTCTGACCGATGATGTCTTCGATGGGCTTGGATGCCATTGCCTGCACTTCCTGTTGAATTAATGGAGTGCGAGATCCGCACTCACACCGGAATCTTGCGTTCGTAGTCGATGCCAATCGAACACACCAGAAGACCCACCCCCATCGCGGCGAAACACTTCAACGCGAGGAAATATGAGCCGGTGTATTGAACGATTGCCCCGACGACGATCGGAATTGTCATCCCGCCGAGGTTTCCGCCGAAATTCAGCAAGCCGCCGAGCGCGCCGACCTTGTTGCGCGTAGCGAGCATCGCGGGAATCGACCAGTACAGCCCGCCCCAGCGGAGGAAGAAAAAGGTCGCCGACAGCAGGATGACAACCATCCTTGGATTCGTCGCATAGGCCACGCAAAACACCGAGATCGTGGCCACCACCCCGGCAATGCCGAACATGACTCGCATCACCAGGTTGGGCGCTGCACCGCTCGCAAGCCATTTATCGGCGATAAAGCCGCCCACCACTTCGCCGACGAAGCCGCACATAAATATCAGGAAGCTCGCATTCCCCATTTGCTGCAGGTCGAAACCATGGACCTTGTGCAGATAGGTCGGCATCCAGGTAAGGAGCCCGTAGTAAAGTGTCGTGCAGCACATGAAGCTGAAAAACATCAGCCACATGGACCGGAACCTGAAGAAATCAATCGATCGGCCTGACAGGTCCTTGGCCTCCCTGGCATGCTCCAGCGCCTGAGCTCGCTCAATATGGACCGCTTCCGCCTCGTTGACGCCCGCATGCTCGCGCGGCTGATTCCTGATATACCGCCATGCAACCATGCCGCACAGGATCGTGCCGATACCGGCTATCGCGAACGCGGAGCGCCACGAGTGCATGACCAGAATCAGCCATGCGATCAGTACCGAACCAAATGCTGCACCGAGCGGCGAGCCGCCATCCATCAGCGAAGCGCCGCGTACACGCTCGTGTTGCGTAAGCCATGCGGCGTTGAGCGCGCCGCCGGCCGAGGCAACGGGGGCCTCGGCAACGCCGAGACCGATCCGTGTCATCAGCAGGCCCGCCGAGCTGGTCGCAATGGCCGCCAGCGCCTGAAAGCCGCCCCAGAACAGCGTACAAAGCGCAAGGACGGGACGCGGTTTGAAGCGATCGACGAGTTGGCCGCCCGGGATCTGCATCAACGTGTGCGACCAGAAGAACGAACTGAGAATAAAGCCCTGCATCACGGGCGACAGCGAGAATTCCTTCGTGAGCAGCGGCATCGCGACCGATAGGGAGGCACGGTCGATATAGTTCACCGTCACGAGCAGCAGCATGACCAGAAAGATGTTCCAGCGCACTGACGTCTTCGGCTGCGCGTACGCTGCCGCCGAATCTATTGGTCTGCTCATTCCGACTCCTCGCTATCGCATGATATCCATCTAATGAACCGAATGTAGGATGCCGGAGATGTTGCTCATCAGGTGCACGAACCCAGGCCGCCGCCGAACGCAAAGATGGAACAGCCGAAGAAGAAGCTGCTGAACACGATGCCCAGTTCCGACGGCGAGAGGCTCAGTTCCTTGTTGATGATCGGCGCGACGACGCTGAGTGCCGCGCGGACCATTAATTGATGGCGCCCGCGACGAACAGCAGCAAGGTGACGACATAGCGATATCTACCGGTCTTCATTTGTCTCCAATCCTTTGGGAACCCCTTCCGTCGCTGTCAGCTAGTCGCATGGCTAGATGAAGTTGCCGACTGGACAGCCGCCGCAGTGCCCGCGATATGCACCGCCGTTCCGCCAAGTAGTCCTTCGTCGCGAGAAGAGTAGGTTTTTCCGAAGCGCGAATCTACTCTACGATGGGATAAGCCAACGCCCCGTTAGCGTAACTTGCTTATACGGGGGTATAAGCGGTTCTGCCGCATCAAGGCGGTGAAATATGATTTGCGTCGACAAAACGAATCGCATGCTCAATGAAACAACCCAGACCGGCTGCCGATAGACCGGCGACTTCTCTTTTCCGTAAACTTGCTCATGGTGGATGGTTTGTTGGTTGCTGGTTTCCGACTTCGACACTCAGACTCTCAGCTGAAACCTCCACCGCCTTCAATCTCCCGCCGAGGCAGCGCGCCTGACCGAGGTTATACGTTCGTATAACCAGGCAACGCTAACGCGGTATCGGCATATCCGACTGTAGAGTAGATTCGCCCCACGGCAAAACCTATTCTTCTCTCATCGAGAAAGCGCCCGTCGTTTGCGTGTTGACCCAATACGACTTCGGACATGCTGTCAGAGAATGGCTCTCACTTGCTTCGAGATAACAAGCATGTAATCCGGGGGACAGGATCGAGTCAGCGGTGGTCGACCGGAATGGGATCAACCCGTCCGGATCAGCGACGAAGGGCGCCAAGGCGCGTTGATAACGAGTGCCACAGGAGATTGCCATGTTCGTCTATTCGATCCGTTATCGCGCTGGGTGCGGCCGTTGGTCGGTGGCCTTCGCACAGGCCGCTTCACAGTCCGAAGCTGAAGCGATTGCAACCCGCCGTTATGGCGCTTTCCATTCCGTCAGCCGTGCCGCCTTGGTCCGAGTATAGAAAACGTAGTTGTGCTGGAGACAGCTATGGAATTAGACGCATTATCAGACAAGCCGAACGGGACGCCACGGTGGTCGACGCGCTGTACATCGCGCGTCACAAGCTGGCGACGTACCACGGTCTCATTGTCCATTCCCAACGTGAACAGTTGAAGATGGACGATGAGGGGTGTATCCAAACGCCGCCGGGATCGATGTGGGCGCGTCCAGCCACTGGGTCGCAGTCCCCCGGCCGGCCTGCGACCAGCCGGTGCGTGGGTTCGGCACGACGACCGGCGAGCTGCACGCGATGGCCGACCGGCTGCTTGCCTGCGGCGTCGACACCGTGGCGCTGGAATCCACCGGGGTGTACTGGACCCCGTCTACGAGGTACTCGAGCAGCGCGGCCTGACAGTCTGGCTCGTTGATGCGCGCCAGATGAAGTATGTTCCCGGCCGCAAGAGCGACGTGCAGGACTTTCAGTGGCTGCAGGAGCTGATGAGTCTCGGACTGCTGCGCGCGACGTGGCGACCTGCCGGCGAAGTCGGCGTGGTGCGCGCGGTAGTGCGGCAGCGTGAACTGCTGCTCACCGAACAGGGCAGCTTCTAGTGCGCCGCGTGTATATCCCGGACTCTGCGCGCACGGGTTCGCCATCCGCTGCTCCTCTGTCTGCAACAACAAATAGCATTGCTTCACACCGCTTAACTTGTCCGCGATAACGTCGGGCGGAGATAATCACTCCAGTCAAAAGAAACACGGTTTCGCGACAGTACTGGACTGATCACCCCTCAACTCGCGTCGAACATCTTGTAATTGACGTGAAAAATGAGGGCGGGACTTCGTTGTTGGTTTAGCCAACCGCAATTGTCTCAATGTTGACGATACGCCTGTTCTTGGAAAGCAGTTGATCAACGCAGTCCCCGCACAGGCGGAAGCACAGCAAAGCAGCTTTACGCAGACAGTGTACAAAACCTGCGCCGCCCCGCGGGTGAGTAGTACATTCGTATGGAAACGCAACCGCCCCAAGTGGATTGTCCAGTCGGAGGTCTTAACGAACAGGTCTCGCATGTTCCACCTTTACGCTGGAAATGTGACGAAACGGTTTCGCTGGAAGTTGCGTCAAAGATTGGCCATGACGTTCATACCATCGTGACCACTCCGAAGCCAAGCGGCATGACATTCAGGCATGCGGGACAGACGCTGTTCGACGGTAGTGCAACGCGTAGCACCATGCACGGCCGAGGCAGCGTGTAGGTTCAACGTGCATTTACAGTGCGGCATGCTTCATCTGCCTTTCAATGTCGTCGGACGCATCTTCAGGGAGCCACAATTATGAATCCTGGTAGCGCCAAAGCCGACCCCTGGCCGAAGATTCTCGACTTGCTGAACCTATGTAGCGCGTGCGGAAATGCGGAGAGCCATGCGTCGCCCATTACAAAGATGATCAGCGCACAGCGATCTCAAGGAGCCCACACCGGAAGGCGGTACGGTCCGGCCTCTTTGGATACGCCAGGTTTCCAGGCTTGTGTGACGATTAACGTGCGTGAACTGACGGAATCGTCCGCGACCATTGGGTGGTACGACCCGACGTGTTGCCGCTATGAGGACCAGCACTGGTGTCGCTTCAAGGCGCGGCACGGAGGTGTTTGTGCCATGACCGGCGCCCAGATCCCGGTCGGCGCCGACGTCTTTCATCCGGCTCGCATCCGCGGAGTCGCGGCCAACGCCGACGCAATGATTCTCACGCATGCGCTGCAATGTGCTGCTACCGAGGCCGAGTGACATGACAAATGAAAGCTACGTTACGGAGTGAAGCTTCAGCGGGCGAGCGGGCAGAAACACCGCAGGATTCTTCGTCTTTGACATCTGGCGCTCAGATCGGACGTAGATACCACATCTGGTCCAGTCTCTCCGCTTGGCTGGTGTTTTGTTGGGCGCTGATCGAGCTACCTGTGGAACTTTGGGTGTCGACAACATGGCGAGAAGCTGTGGCGTTGTCGTGCGCCAAACTGTTACTTTTGGCGGTGGTGCTGGCGATGGCACGCGGCGCTGCGTGGGCAACTGTCGTTTTTGTTGGTATCTGTGCGACAAGTGTGCTGGGGATTACGCCGATGCTACCCACCGAGTTTCATTTCTCTCCAGTTGGCGCTACTTTATCGACCGGTGAAGTCCTGATCAAGTTCTTTGCATTGTTTATCTGCGTGTTGGGGCCACCAATGCGTGGGCGCTAGGCGCGTCGGAGTGCAATTCTCGCCCGAAGTTTTGCGCCGCTCGAACACGCTTCCCGCTTGCTGATATACGAGTCAAGCGTAGCCGATCTGAAACGACCAGAGAATGCAATTGAAAGGAGCAAACGTGACTTTTTCTGAGGGACAGCTGACTGGCAAAGTGGCGCTCGTGACCGGGGGCTCGCGCGGGATAGGCGCGGCCATCGCAAGACGGCTCGCAAGCGATGGCGCGGCCGTGTCGATAACCTATTCGAACTCGAGTGCCGACGCGCATCGCGTCATTGAGGACATCGAACGCGCCGGGGGACGAGGCGTGGCAATTCGCGCGGATTGTGCCGACGCGGAAGCGGTAAGAACCGCGGTTGGATCGACCTCGAAACGCTTCGGGGGACTGGATATTCTCGTGAACAACGCCGCGATGTTCCGCCGCGGTCTGATCGACGACTTCCCACTGGAAGACATCGACCGGATGCTGGCCATCAACGTTAGGAGCCTGCTTGTCGCCATTCAGGAATCGCTCCGCTTCATGGAAAAAGGCGGGAGGATCATCAATATCGGCAGCATCAGCAGCGACTACATGCCGATTTCGGGTGTGTCCGTCTACGCCGCGACGAAAGGCGCGGTAACCAGCATGACGCGGGCGCTGGCAAGGGATCTTGGCAGTCGGGAAATTACGATCAATAACGTCCAGCCCGGACGGATCGATACGGTGATGAATCCGGCCGACGGTCCGATGGCCGACCAGATCCGGGGTTCAATTGCACTGGGCCGGTACGGATCAGGCGACGATATTGCGGGACTTGTCGCCTGGCTGGCAAGCCCCGATGCGGCGTTCATAACCGGCACCAGTCTGAAGGTCGATGGGGGCACAAGTGCTTGACCGATGGCCGCGGGCCCAGGGGCGGCACTCCGTATCGTGAACGAATCACGCGGAGGCTCATGGACAATCGCAAATCCGAGGTGCCAAACTCTACCTTGGAGACCGCTTGGCGCTTAGATTTGGCGTTATCGCGCAAAACACCCTCTCTTGGAACGGGGATTGACTGCCTGAGAAACCGACGGTATTTTTGACGGGGCATCACGCCCCCTGCGCCGCCTCACAGTTCATTTCGATTCCGTGCCGGCTGTGGAGGCTCGTTGGCACGGAAACTCGGACCCAAGCCATGCGTATCTGCTTTCAGAACGCGTCTATCCCGACGCGGGCCGCCAATCGGCTCAAATATCGCCTTTCGCTAAAGGAATCCCACGCGCGACAGGTGACCTCGGAAGTCTTCGGCTATAGAGACTGGACCGAGCTTCACAGCGAGCTGGGCAGCAAAGTAGCTTCCGCGCTCGACGAGGCGTGTGACAGCGCGACACTAACCGAGCGACGCGTATATCAGGCGTCGCAATTGCTCGCATCGTCAGTTGATCTTCACGGTGAATCCGCGGACGACTTTGTTCGATGGTGGCAACCATCGTCCGCGCATGCGCAAGACGAAGGCGTGCACCCGACAGGAGCGCCGTTTGCTGGCTCCAAGGAAGATCTGAGTTTTCAGGAGGCGCTGAGCACGTTGGCTCACGCCGCGCGCCATCCCGTTGGCCACTTCGAACAAGCGCTTACGACTGGCATACACAGAACGGAAAACGAAAGCTCGCTGAGGTTTGTAGAATCGATTGCGGATGAGCTGCTAAGCGGCAACCGAAACCGGGAACCCGAAGTGGCTCGTCACCTCCTTGAGGCTTTGGCCTCGCGAGGGCTGCCCCGCTCGATACTTAACCTGGCAACGAGTTTGACGCTTGGCGACGGCGGCCCGAAAGACGAAAAGAGAGCCGCCGACTTGCTTGAGCAGTTGGTTGACGCTGCTTCGACTCCTGATGATCTGAAGCGGATTGCCGAATCACGCGTGGGCACCGCCTAAGCACCTGGTATCCCGGGTTCTGATGTGATGGACGACTCCCTCCCTTGTATCTTGAAGTTCATGATTTTTATTCATCATGATAGTACTACTGTGTCATAAAATATGTTGAGTAACGCAGCAATACGGGCATCTCTGTAGTCGCCTGGAGATGTGAGCAGCAATTCGCCAGCGCAACGTTGCGATCGAGTCAGCTACGTGTCGCTGCATGCGCTGGGGAGCCGCGTGCGATGTAGTCCGTGGGTAAGGCAGATGCACTGCGGATTTCGAGGTTTTTTTTACTGCCTTCATTGAGGCGCTGTGCGACGAGAAATCCGTAGGCGGCGATGCATAGGGACGCGTGATGATGAAATCCACGCCACCCACGCCCCTCGAAGTGTCCAAGGCCGAACTCCTGCTTCAGATCTCGGGTTCACCAATGGACCACTCGATAAGCAGCCATTCCTCATCGCGAGGCGTAGCCCGCCAATAATCACGATGAGAGGCCCGCATGCGCAACGCCGCAAAGCGGGAACTCAAGGCGGGTTGCGTGCCTTCGCGCCACGAAACCGTGTGATAGCAGGATGTTTCGAGCGCAAGCGCAAGGTCTTTGACTGCGACGGGATTGTGTCCCGGTACCCGGCGCTGCGGGCTTCGTGGTCGGCCAGCCTTGCCTGGTGAGGATTCGGCAGGCAGTGGGGCGAGGCCCGGTGGCCACACACGGGTGCTCGACTGGATACCCACCGCGTATTGCAGTCCGAGTTCACCAACGCAGTCACGAAACGCCGTGTCGTTCCCATAACCAGCATCAGCCAGCACCACTCCGTTCGGGGCGCCGCTTTGCCTTGCCTCGCGCAGTTGCGCGATAGCGATCTGCGGCTTGGTTGCAAACTCAATTTCCTCGGGCACCCCGGCCAACTGCCGCCTTTCCGGATCGTCCGCCCACTCCTGCGGCAAGTAAAGCTGATAAGCGACGGGCGGGCTCGCCTCCGTGGTGGCTACCGACAGGCCTACGGCGACCTGGCAATTGTCCTGCTTACCTAACTGGCCACAATATTGCCGTGCCACGCCCACCGAATGCTTTCCCTTCTTCGGAAAACCCGTATCGTCAATGATCCAATACAGCCCGCTTGACGGATTCATGTGCGGTAATACCCAGCGCCGAACCTGTTCGATCAATGCGGCGTCAGACCATTCGGACTTTGAAACGAAGTGATGCAGCGACTGGTGCCGCGCGCTCACCCGATGCGGCTCGAGATGGGCCGCCAGCGGCTCAACACTTTTACGCGCAATCGGCAGCATCAACCCCTGGCAATAGCCCACCAGACCGGCGCGACGATCACTGTGTCCAATCGTTTCGCATAGGTGTTCAAGGTACTCGTCGAAAGATGTATCCCAGTCCACCGCTTCCTCATGCAAAGGATGAAGAAGCTCCTATAATGCCGTGAATTTTACGACACAGTAGTAATAGTAGGCTGTGGAGCTTGTGGGCGAACGTGAGCGCAGTGGGCAACGAGCGTAACGGGAGTTGGCAAGACAACGATTTCCACCCTGATCTGTGAGGTTCCCGAACTTGGCAGACTGTCTCGCCGCGAGATCGGCGCGCTGATTGGTGTCGCACCGATCAACCGCGACTCCGGCCATATGAGAGGAAAGCGCACGATCTTCGGTGGCCGCAGCGGCGTGCGGCATGTGCTCTATATGGCGACACTGTCCGCGACTCGCTTCAACCCCGTCATCAAGTTCTTCTATGACCGTCTCGTCGTGGCCGGCAAACCAAAGAAGGTCGCCATCGTCGCATGCATGCGCAAGCTCCTAGGCATCCTCAACGCGATGGTCAAAGCAGGAGCGCCCTGGAATGCATCGCTTCATCAGTCGGATCGCGAAAACGCTTGACGTTCAACACAGTTGCTTCGGGGACGCAGGGTCCAGCAGGAACGCGGAGGCCCTCCAGAACCGAACGGCATCAATATGCCAGAGTGGAGTTTCAACACGTCCACTTGAGGAACGGAGGTCCCACATGAATGCTACGACATACGTGATGGGCATCGTGAGGAAATCGGGCGTGCGGATATCACGTGTATCCACACGCCCAGGCTTCTACAATCCCGTGCGCTTGCACTCAACTATGAGCTAGCTGTCGTGCTTCCGTCGTTTCAGTCGCGGCGCTTGCCGTCGTCGCTGTCACCCTTGACGACCGCTCCGGTGACCTGATCGAGGATGAGAGGACGCAGATTCGGCTCGCGCTCGAAGTCGAACATGTTATCGAGCGAATTTGCATGCCGGTCGACGGATCCCGTACCTGCGGGAGGAGCAACTGGGCCATCGATGAAGCCGAGCTTCCAATTGTCCTCGATGAAACGAAGCACTGAGGCCTGCTGAGTCAGCGTGTGATCGACGAAGTTCGATTTCGCCCAGGGCGAAATCACCAGCAGAGGCTGGCGCGGGCCGAGACCGCAGCGCGCGGCGTCGGCACCGGGCTGCGGCGTGCCGCAATTACCGGGGCCGAACAGGAAGTCGATGTTGGTCGCCGACGGGGTCAAGAGCGGAGGCATGACGTGGTCGTACCAGCCATCGGAATCATCCCAAACGATGACGATCGCAGTGTCGTGCCAATAGCGAGACTGCTGGACCGCGTTGATTGTCTTTACAAGGAACGCTTGTTCGGCGAGCGGATCGGAGTTTTGCGGATGGCCGTATTGATAGACCGGCGCCTTCACGTAACTGACCGAGGGCAATGAGTTGTGGGACAGCGCCGTGTCGAAATCCGAGATGTCGTACTGGTGGTTGGCCTGGTCGGTCTTGCCAATCATTTCCGCCGAGCTCGGCCGCAGATGGTGTGGGTTGCGCGTGCTCGCATATTTCATGAAAGGAGTAACGCCGGTGCTGTAGTCGTTCTCGAGGACATGCACGTCCGGACCCGGGTTAACGCTCGGGTTCTGCACGTTATAAGTGACGCCGTTGATCTGCACTTGATGGGCGACATGCTGGGAACCGCAAACCGCAGGCGCAGACATATTGCCGTTCGCATCGAACTTCGCGGGCGTGGTGGGCAGGAAGCCGCCCTGGAAATAGCCCCAGGTCACGTTCTTCTCGTTCAGGAGATCGCCGACATTCTTGCCGGTCATTTCAAAAGTCCGGCCCTTTCCGCAATCGTCGAGATAGCCGGGAAGGTTGGCGTCGGTCAAGGTTATCGAATGATCCGTCGGATTGACGTAGAAGCCGCTGGTGTCGGGGTTCTCAGGGTTGGCGGGATCGTGAATGATGATCCCATGCGTGTTGCCCGAAACGATATTGGCATGGCCGGGCACAGTGGGGCCGTAGGTGGTGGAAAAGGAATTGTCGCTCATGGCGTAGTGCTGAGCGTAGTTCCACAGCGCCTGGACGGTGTTGCCGTCGTAATAATTCATGATGGTTGAGCCGTCCACGGCGCAGCCCGGGCCCTTGCCGGTGGCCGTCTGCGGGAAGCGATCCACAGCCCCGCCATCGTACGCCTGCTGCTCGGGTTCGTAGTTATGCGCCATATCGCAGGTGTAGGCGTCGGCGGGGCGAAGCCGCGTTGGGTTGGCGGGGCGTCCGGACAAGCTCCAATTCGGATTGCTCCGCAGCAAGTCCGGCGTCAGGACGTTGGCGGCCGGCGTGCCGGGGCGCGCCACGAATTTCGGCGCAGGCACACCAACCCAGCTTTGCTCGCCGGGAATATTCGCCGCGTGCGGATAAGTCCCGAAGAGATTGTCGAAAGTTCTGTTCTCGGGAATGATGACCACGATGTGCTTGATCGGTGTTCGCGTATCGCCGCGATGGTTGTCCAGATCACCATCAGCGGCGTGAACGACGGCGGATAAAAGCGCCAGCGACGCAGCCGATGAGAAAAGAGTTCTTCGAATATTTTGACGAAACACGGAATACCTTTTGAGGAGTGTCGGGAATAGCAAAGATCCGACTTGAACAAGTAAAGTTAATCTGAAGATTGCAGCTGTTCAGGCTGTAGTTTTAAGTACTCCTAGATGATGATCTACACGGAAATTTATGCTCACCCGCGCGGTAGGCTCAAACAAGCGATGATTGAAGCCTTGCATCAGGAGAAGCCCGCGCACAGCAGCCCGCGTATGAGCATTGCCCGCACGGGCTTTGTGCCCGAACAACTGCGCTTGGGATGCGCTCGAAGGCTTCACGCGCCAAATGAAGAAGATGCCTGCCTTGTTGCGCGAGAGCCTGACTTACGATCGCAGAAACCGAAATAACCTTGTCATGCCGAGCTGTCCAAGCGATTGAATCCCGATATCTGCTTTGCCGATCCGCATACACCTTGGCAACGTGGCAGCCACGAGAACACCAACGGCCTGCTGCGCGAGTTCTTACGCAAGGGCATGGACCTTTCGACGGTCACGCAGATCCGCTCAACGACATCGCTAAACTCCTCAATGGGCGGCCCCGTCAAGCCCTTGGATGGCACTCACCTGAGAAAGCCATGGCCAAAAGAATTGGAAGACGCCGCTTTAGCTAAACGTTTGCACTTGGCTCTTGACGCCACCGCCACAAGTTTCGGAAATGACAATCGCATCTTAGAAGCACCATATGACGCGCTCATTACTCCGAGTTTTCAAATAACTTTCTGGGTATGATCACGCTCCAAAACTCGACATATCGGCGCCATGGTGGCCAGCGTCGGATCGGCGCTCAACAGCAGACGTATTTCCCACCGACACGTACCGGTAAAGGTGCGGTCTACTAACTTGTGCACGGCGCTACGCATTTGCACAGACACAGCGAACTCGGCAGCGGAAACTAGACTAGGTGTCGACAAAAAAGGGCCAGCTAACCCTCGCCCGAACTAATTCTAGCTTTATGGCTATACGACGAAGCGCATCCCGGCGAAGGTGAGATCGGTCTCCTGATACCCCTTGGACGCGTTTATGACAGCCCTCTCGGATAACGTGGACGGCGCAAGCGTCGACGATAAAATGTGTACGAGCTATAAGACAAACGAATACGATCGTGTCTTTCTGAAGTCGTTCCATGTGCTTAGACTCAGGACGCCACATGCCGATCGAATTGCGCGATACGTCGAATCCGATTTGGTAAATCGTCGCCATCGCTTCATCCACTGTCGGGAAAGTCGCCGCGTTTTCATCCGAGGGATCAACGTTCTTCCGCGCGAGGGCTACGAGCGATTCGGTGTTACCCGTTTCCACAAGGAGGACGCACCAGCCTCCAACAATTCTTTGCATCATAAAATCGGAAATGAGACCACCGGCGCGCTGTGCGCTTGCGACCTCAACCGGAACAAGGCGAGTTTTTTTCCGTTGTGTCATAGGATGTGTTTTCCCGTGGCGTTAGCCGTCTGTTCTACTACGCGGCACGATTGCGCATGCCAGCGGCCAGCTCGGACACACCGACGCTATCAAGCATTCTGGCGTAGTCCTCCCTGTGCGTCTGGTGGGCCGCGTCGCCCATGCTCGGGTCCGTCGGGCTTTTCGATTGTCGTAGCCGCTCGCGGAGTTGCACCTTCCGGTTGACCGGCATATTAGAGGCCCTTGCGTTACAGTCCGAATGCGTCAAAACAAGATTTGACGGGTGATCCGTGCCCCCATCCGATTTGGCGAGGATATGTTCTATGGTGGTGTCGTCTTCAGGCATGCCAACGCCGCAATAGAAGCAATCTGTCCCATCACGGTCGCGTAATCTGGCGATTTGTCGGCGACGTTTTTTGTCTTGACTCCCGCACACTCCGCTAGAAGGTGATGGAGGCGAAGGATTGCCAATAGGCCGGGTGAGCCGGACGGTAAGCGGCACCGCGCAAACTTCGACTGCGTGCCCTTTCTTTAGCAGGACGTCTGCTCGCGCGTGCGTACAATTCGCGAGTGGGACGCCATTTTCGTCGTTCACCAATACGTCGGCACGTGGCATGTCTTTTCCGTCGTCAGTTGACGCGATTCCACTCGGCGTAACTCGCGCCGAAGACAGAGGGAACAACGTCGAGGCCTTCAAACGACACCGGTCGGTCGTCTTTTGGATAGCCCATCGCAGGAGACGCCTTCAGGATGCCGAGCATGCGAGCGCTATGTTTGCCTGAAGACGCTACCTCAGCGAGGACTTCTGACCCGATTTGATGGATCAGCGTCCAGGTCAGCGCTCCTGCCGCGCTATGACGTAGCACAGCGGCGGGCACAGCGTCTTTGAGATCCGCATCTGCGGCATACAACGCGTCCATTGTTTCTCCGTTTTCCTGTCTGGCACACGCGAAGCGGCGCGAGCGCTTTTCCTATGACTCACTGAGGTAGATTCGCCACATTCCCCGATAACCACCCTCGTTCCAAAAACCCTCCAAGATTGGACTTCCAGGTACCCGATGTAGCGAGGCGCGACCGTCCGCAGCGACGCAATCAAGATGGTAATGGCCCGGCGCTTCGGCCTTGCCGCGGTACGCGACCACTCCGTCGTCCTCGTACTCGACAACGATCGACTGATCGCCAATCCTGACCGAGCACGGCCACATTTCCGACGGTCTTGTGTCCCCATGGAACGTCTCCATGCGGCAATCGAGGTACAAGACAGGCGATGCTGCAATGGGCTGTTTGGTCATCATATTTTGCGGTGTCAGGTTGTAGGTTGAAGAGTCGGTTGGATGCGTCGCACGTCGTGTCCGTCGTTGTACAGCAATACGTTCCCTTCAAGTCGATGTTCGGTAGTCTCATCAAGGCTCGGGTTGAAATCCTTTCCCGGTGTCTCCGTCCATTCGGACTTCATGCAAGCTCATAGACGCCGTGGTCTACAACTCGCATGAGCGAGCGAAACCGATGCCGATACTCTTTCGTAAGAGCGACACTCAGCACAATCGCGTCCCCGACAGGCCAAGGAAGTGTGCCGTTCGCCTGCGCGACGCGGTTCATCATGCTCTGAGATACATGTCGTTGACCATGAGCCAACGCATTCCGTACGACGGCGGCCTCGACGAGGCCCGCTTTCTTGCTCTCCACCTCACTCCAGTCTCGACCTATGTCGTTCATTATCTGCGTACCCCACACCTCAACGCCCCCGTTCTTCACCAAATTGGCAATGCAATCGTTATTTGCGAGGTACTGAGTACGCAACGGAGTGTTCGCATGGGAAATCTTAGCTAACTCCTCATAGGCCTCTGACATTGCAACCTGCATTAAGCCGTATGAGTGAAGCAACACAACCGTGGCGAGCATATGGCGATCTGCAAGCACCGTCGCGAACCTGTCTCCTGTTGACTCGAACTTACAATCACCACTGCCGATACGAAGCTCAGCCGTTGCCGCATCTGCGAGGGGGAGACCGCTCCAAGCGCGTGCCTGTGCCCCGAACACGTGATCCGACAGTGCGAAGAACTCCGTGAGCTTTTTCCAGTCTTCCCATACGGGAAGTGTAAATTTTGCCATTGTGTTTTCCTGTTTGACTCGCACGACGGGCGCGAGCGCTTTTCCGTGGACTCAGGGTTGAATCACAAACTGTTCGCGCGACTGCCCTTTGATCCACAAGGGTTCACGTCCCATACCGCTCCATGTAGCACCGGACACCGGATCGCAATACTTCGCCGGTTTGGCCCCAGGCTTAAAGCCACCGAGTTCTGCGAAGCATTTCGCCACGCAAGCGCGAGTTGCAATAAGCCGTTCAGCGAACGGCCGCGATGGCCACCCGAAGGAGACTTTCGGAATTTCCCGTTAGTGGCCGTTCAATGGGAGCGTTAAAAGCCTTGGGGTTGTAACTCCGATGCCAACCCGAACTGTTCCAGTAACTCGGTAGCTTCGCGCGACAGTGGTTTCCTTGGTGGCTCGTATCTCGCAAGTCATTTAATAAGGTCACCGTCGGACCTGGGCAAGCAGATGAGCTCCGATCGGAGACCAGCGCATTTGTTGACGCTTGCACATGCGCTGATTGAGTACCTGATTGACTGCAGACTCGGCCGTGGCGGTCGAGATAGTTTTGCCGCAACGATGTCGCGCGCCGTAGTTCATCGTCGACCCGCCATTCGCTTCGACGTATTCAACAGGCTCGCGAGTCCGGTAGTCAAGCTGCGCCAGACTCTCTGCAATGCCCGGAGTTTCAGGCACGATCATCCGACAGAGAATCAGGATGCTCTGCATCCGGGTTTTCGCCTTATCGCGCTTCGCGTGCCAGAAGCACCAGCGCAGCTTGTCAACCCGGGAGATCAGCACACGTCGGGGCGCCTTTTCCGTTTCTGTCCGCGCACGCATGCCCTTGATGATTTGCTCGCGTATGGAACCAGTCCAGGACAGGTGTAGAAGAAGACGGCAATCACAACAAGCGATTTACTGGAGGCCATTTGCACCATCGGTGATGACCGAAAGCAGTTCCGCGGTCGCCCGCTCGGGGACGAATTCGGTCATCGGACTATACGGATACTCCATCTGGAAGGGCGTCTCGCACGGACAGCAAACGATCCGGGCACTCCGAAAGGGCACGGTACCAAACACCGTATCCACCTTGCGAATCCGCCGGTCCTTGAGCTCAAGGAAACGGTGGCAGCGGGTACAGAAGCGTCGCAGCATACAGACCTCTTCAGCTTGTGCCGCCACCACAAGCCTCTGAAGCCTGTGCGGCACATCTTTCCTTTCGGCCAGCGGCAGGCCGATCTTCTCCGGTTCAAGTTGGCGATAGGGACGTTCGAGCTCACAGATTTCGAACGTATCTGTTTCATCCCAATCGGTGGTGGATCTCAACGCGGATTGTGATTTTCATCCCAACCCTCCAGCGGCCACGGCTGCCGCAATCCTAGGCGCCCTGCGCTGAAACCCCAAGGTTTTTAACGCCCCCTTATCCAGTTGACCGCTTATGACGGGAGCCATTCACGGCACAGTGCCTCCTCAATGTCAAATCCGTAATCCGTTCGTCACGCTGTGGTAGCGAGTCAAACCTAGGATGAACCTTTGGATCCTGTTCCCTGACCACCCTAACGAAACTCATGCAGACTACTGCCCGGCTACTTGCCCTTGCTTGCCTTTGCGTGGCGTCGACAGCCTTTGCCGCAAAATCACCGACAGACCCGCTGAGGGTTCTTTCAACCACCCCGCTACCACACGTCACAGGTGGCGATTTCGACCATTTCGCAGTCGACCTGGCTCATTCCCGCCTGTATGTGTCAGCCGAGAAGTACGGCTCGATTGAAGTATTCCAGTTGCCCAATGGCGAGCATCTTGCGAGCGTTACGAACGTTGCGAAGTCTCCTCACAAGATACTGTTGGCACACAACGGTCAGGAATTGTTCATAGCGGATGCGGGCGACTCGAACGTCAAGGTCGTCGATACGAACAGCTTTCAAGTCAAGAAAGTGATTCCACTCGATCCGCAACCGGACTCCGGCGTAGCGGATAGCAAGAGCGGGATCTTTTTTTGGGTAACGGCGGCGCGAAGTCACTTCGTGAGAACGCGTATATCAGCCTGATTTCACTTGCTGACGATTCTGTACTGGGGAGAATCGATGTTCCTGCGGGACAGTTGAAGGCCATGGTCATCGACCATGCTACGCAGCGCCTCTTCGTGAACATGCGCGACAAAAACGAAATCGGCGTTATCGATCTGAACACCCGCAAGCTGATGAGTCTCTGGCATGTTCCCGGCCCAAGCCGAGATTCGGCTATGGCGCTCGATCCGAAGTCCGGGCGCCTGTTCGTCGGTTCGCGCAACCCCGGCAAGCTGTTCGTGCTGGACGCACGCGACGGCTCTGTGATCCAGTCTCTCGATATCGTCGACATCTCCGACGATATGACTTTCGACTCGCAGCATCAGCGCCTCTACGTTACCGGCGCAGAAGGACTCGATGTCGTCAAACAGGTCGATCCGAACCACTACACGATCGAGCAACACATCAACACACTGGGTGGCAAGACCTCGATCTATGTTCCGTCATTAAAGAGGCTCTACGTTGTTCACACGAAGGGTCCGCAGGCAGCGGAAGCTGGACTCCAGGTGCTCAGCGTCCGCTGAGTCCAGACATGGCGCGCCGGCGCAGTTCAACTGCGCCGGCGCGTGTCAGGTGAGTCGCGTACTCGCCTTCAGGCCGATTCCCTCAGGCAATCTAGTCGGTCTGCGTGAAATCAAACGATTGCTCGACCACGACCTGACCACCGCCGTCGACCTTGCATTGGTACTGAGCCATCGCACGTCGTACCGATCCGTCAAAAACCCCCGGAGGCGTCGACTTGACGATATCGACCCGGGCGACCCTGCCGCCTTCGATCGTCGCACGCGCCGTGACTTCGCCGGAGATTCCCTCGGCTAACGCCCGCGGCGGCATGTCGGGCTTCGCCTGCACCGGACACACAATTGCAATGTCGGCGGGTGCCGCAGCGGCAGCGCTCGTGTTGCTGGATCCCGCGGTTGAAGGACCCGACGCGGCTGGCGCAGCATGCGCCGTAGAAGGCGCCTCCTGTGTCGCGACGGGCGTCGGAACAACCGGCGCCGGTGCGGCTGTCGGCGTGGCAGCGTGACGTTGTACTGGGGCAGCCGGTCGTGCCACCGGTTTTGGCACCGGAAGATCCGATTGCTGCTTCACCACTTTCCTGATGACCGGCGGTGGTGGCGGAGGCGGCGGTGGCGTAACGGCTTTGACAATCCGCATCTGCATGACCGGTGACACGTGTGCCGGCTTCGGAGCGGGCATATGCACCGACATCATAGCCGCTATCAGCATCCCCTCGATTGCAAACGCAGCGAGAATGGCGATGGTCATTGCATTGCCGGACCCTGGCTGTGACGTCATGGTCGGCCACAGTGCTCCACGGGGTTTGCTCGAGATACTCATGTTCATTACGCTCGCCTCCACAGACTATTGCGCATCGGTCGCGAGCGCGACCGAACTGATCCCCGCAGAGCGCACCAGATCCATGGTTTTGATGATCGTCTCGTACTCGACTCCCTTGTCGCCCGCAATCGTCACATTGACCTGCTTCGTGGCCTCCATGTCCTTCAGGCGTGCAGTGAGTTGCGGCGCAGAAATGTCGTTCCGGTCGAGGTGCAGTTCTCCGTCCTTCTCCACCCCGACCATCACGTCAACCGTGTTGAGTTGCGTCGCGGTGGACGATTGCGGCAATTCCAGCTTGAGTCCAGTGCCCTGAATCATCTTGAGCATGACAAGCATGAAGAAAACGAGCAGAAACATCATGATGTCGATCATCGGAATGATCTCGATCCGTGGTTTCTCTTCATTGCCAAAGTAGTGAGCCCGATGGTTTCTCACGGTGTTCTCCGTATGTGAAGTGGCCGCGACTCAAGCGGCAAGCCGCGTGACGAGCATCGACTTGATGATGTCCATCTGCAGAAGAACCATTCGCACGCGCTTGTTCAGATAGTTGAGCGCCACGACGCCGACGAGAGCGATCGTCAGGCCGCAAGCGGTGGCGATCAGCGCGTGCGCGATGCCGCCGGAGACGGCCATCGGATCGCCGGTTCCCGACGAGCCCAGAATATTGAACGAGCCGATCATGCCGATAATGGTGCCCAGCAGGCCGAGCAACGGCCCGAGGGTCACCGCGGTATCCAGCACCCACAGGTTACGGTCGAGCTTTCTCATCTGTAACATGATGCTTTCTTCAACTTCGCGCTCGAAGTCTTCCACAGGTTGGCCCTGCGATTCGATCGCGGACCTCATCAGTTCGCTTTGCACCGATCCCTGGTAATGTTGAACGAGTTTCTTCACATCGTCGGCCTTGGCGCGGCCTACCTGCTTGAGGTCGTATTCGAGGCTGACGCCGCTGCGCACGGACGTGCCGAAGAAAATCGCGCGTTCGATGATGATCGCGAGCGCGGCCACAAAGATCACTGCCATCAAGGGCAACAAGCCGAATGACTGAAGCGATGAGTCGATAATGATACGAAGCATGATGCTACCTTCCAGGTGGTGTCTTGAATCTGCCGCCGGCCGGCGTATCGCGGTTGCGATGCCGCCAGCGGCGCGGTTGAGGTGACGGCGCTACGTTACTGGCTGCTTTGCGGCATGCGCTGCGCGACCAGGACGTTGAACGTGCCGGGCACGATGCTCGGATGCGGATGCGGATTATCGGCAGTCGCGGCGGGCGTCGAACCGAACTTCGACGAGACCAAGTAGACGCGATGAGCATCGCCGTCGAGAACCATCGACTTCGCGCCCACTTCCGTCGGCACGTTCTGCAGCACGGTGTAGTGGTCCGCGTCGTCTTCGTGCACCACGGTCAGCGTTCCGTCTGCGCCGTTCGAGCTAAACGCGGTCTTGAGCACCGGATCGAACGCTGCGGCATCCGGGTGGCCGCCGATCGGCAGTTGGGCAACCTGGCGACCGGAGCGCGCATCGATCACCATCATCCGGTTGTTCGCGCAGACGGTGAAGAGCCGTTCCGACTTCGTATCGATCGCGAGTCCCGACGGCTCTTCGCAAGGCGCGATCGACCAGTGAGCGAGCACCTTGTTCGATTTTCCGTCCATCGCGACGATCTCTCCCTTGTCTTCGACGTTGACGAAGATGCGACCGTCGCTGTCAGCCGCCAGCGATTCAGGCTTGCCGCCGACCGGCATCGTCGCGACAACCTTGCGCGTAACCGGATCGATCGCGCTGACGCTCTCGTCATGGCCATTGCTGACATAGAGGCGCTTCAGTTGGGGCGCATACATGATGCCGTCCGGGTCCGGGCCGCCCGCCTTCATCGTTTCGACGGTGCGCAGCGTGTCTAGATCGACCACCGTGATCGTGTCGGCACGGCCGTTGGTGATGAAGCCGAGCTTCCGGTCCTGAACGAACGCGAAACCATGCACGCCGTCCGTGTTGGCGATCTCGCCCACCAGCTTGCCGGATCCGGTATCGACAACCTGGACATGATTGGCCCGGCTGATGAACAGGTGTTGACGAACCGCGTCATACCCGACGTAGTCCCAGCCCTCTGTGCCGCCCAACGCGTAGTGCTTCACGACTTCGAACTCACCGTGATTCGCGCCCGGTACTGCATGCGCCGTGCTGCCCAGTAGCAGTGTGGAGGACAGTGCCAGCGTAGTTACTGCCTGAACAATAGACTTGAGTTTCATGTTGATCCTGTTTTTTGCGGGTTATTCGTTGATCGTCAAACCAACCATCACGGTCGGGCCGTAGAACTCGCGCTGGATCGGACGATCCGGCGAGCCCTCGTAGAACTTCAGCGGCGTGTTCAGGATGTTGCGAACGTCGAGATAGATGCCAACATCCTTTCTGATCTGATAACTGCCGCCGAAGTCGAGCGAGAAGCGCGACGCCGTATAGACGTCGGTTGCAGCAGAACTGCCCACCGCCCACAGGCTCTTGCCCACATAGGAGGCCGACAGGCGCATGTCCAACGGACCACGCTCGTAGAACACGCTGGCGTTATACGAATTGCGCGGACCAGATGGCAGCGTGTGGTCGTCGCCCGGGCGAATATCCAGGTGCGAATTGGTCCATGTCCAGTTCGCGCCTGCGCCCAGGCCGCTCAAGAACCCCGGCAACTGCGTAAAGTGCTGCTCATAGTTGGCGGTGACACCGCGCACACGTGCCGACGAGACGTTGGCAAAGCTTACGAGCTTGATGGGGCCGGAATACCCCGGGAGATAAGGCGAGCTGAAGACGGTAGATGACTGGCCCACGACGTAGTCGGTCATCGACTTGTCGAACGCGCCGAGCGAAATGATCCCGCCATGCGGCAGATACTTCTCGAACTGAATATCGAAGTTCTGCGAAGTGGTCGGCTTCAGGTTCGGGTTGCCGGTGGTCACGGTTCCCGTTCCCGGATCGGCCATGACCGACGCACTACTCTGGGCAAAGCCCGGACGCGCGATCGTGGTCGAATAGATCGCGCGACCCACCAGCGTCGGTGTGAAGTCGTAGCGCAACTGCACGGACGGAAACAGATTGAAGTAGTTGTTCGCCGTCCGGTTTGGCGTGACCGAACTGCCGTTGATCAGATTGCCGTCGAAGCTATCCTGCGTCCATTCGCCCCGCAGCCCCGCGAGCACGCCCAGGCGGCCCCAGCCGAACTGATACTGGCCATACATGCTGTAGATGTTCTCGTTGATAGCCGAGAACGCGGCGGCGTCCTTCAACGGGTAGGCCGTGACGTTACCGTTGGCTGCAGCGGCACCATAGAGGCCGCTCATGACGCCATCGCTGATGGCCGGCCCGATGTTGTACATGCCGTTGTAGAAAACGATCGGAGCGCCGAACACCGCCTGCGACAGCGGGATTCCCGCGGCCGGCGCGTACGTGTAGTTGCTCTGCGCGCTGGCGAAGGTCATTCGGCGCAGGCCGGCACCGAACTTGAACTGCTCGTCCTCGGCACTCGTGAAGTGACTCGGCAGCGTGTAGTTGACGTTGGCCGACCACTCATTGGTCTTGACATACTGCGACGAGTTGACGATCTGGCCCAGCGTGTAGCCGGCGGGATCAGCCGGGTTCGGACCGGACACGATCGATTGCGTCGCGTAGTCAGAGCCGGGGTAATACGTCACCGTGGCCGGGGCGCCGTTGTTGAACGTCGAATTCAGGTCGTACGGTTTGTCGTAAGTGCCACTGGTGAAGCCGGCGCGATAATCGATTTTCCCGGGGCCGATGCTGTTTTCACCGCCTAGCGCAAAGAGTTGCGTTCGCAGCGTCTCCTTCTCGTCGCGCAATCCCTTCGCATAGGTCGCCGTATCCGTGAGCGTGCCGTCCGCATTCTGGACTGGATTGCCAGTGAAGTTGGTCTGCAGATCTTGCCGGTTCACGTTCTCCGTATAGCCGAAGTTGTAGTAGCGGAAATACCATTTGTTGTCGGCGTTAGGCTGAAAGTCCAGTTCGCCGCCGTAGCCAAGGCGCTTGCGATGATAGTTGTAGTAACGCGGGTCGGTTTGGGCGTAGGCCTTGTTCGGAATGCCCGGCGCATCGACATAGGCGTTTTCTTCGTCATCGACGCCGCGATGGTCCTGGTTGTAGGCAAAGGTACCGATGAAGGTGAACGGCGCGTCGGAATATGACGTAATGCCCGAACCGAGACCGGCAATGCCTTGCGCGCCGAAGCGAGCACCCGCTGTCATCTCGACATCCTGAATTGTGCTACCGCGCAGCGTCTCGACACCTGAACCGAGCCTGGCGTCCAGGAACGGCTTGCCCGACGGGGGCAACTTGCGAGGCGAAATGTCGATCGTGCCGCCGAGCGCATCCGCATCCTGCTCCGGCTTGTTGGTGTAGGTCACGAGGATCTGCCCGATCATGCCGGCCGGAATCGTATCGAGCGCGACAGCACGCCCGCCGTTCTGGGCTGAAGCCGGGTTGGTCGGCGGCAAATGGATGCCCGCAAAGCTCGTGCTGTTCAGGTTGGTATCGAGACCTCGAATGTTGACGTACCGGCCCTCACCCGAATCCGTTTCAAGCGACACGCCCGGCGCGCGAGCAACCGCTTCCGCAGCACTGACGTCGGGCAATTTGCGGATGTCGTCAGCAGTCTGGATGTTCACCATGTTCGCCGCGTTCTGCTGGGTCGCCCGCGCGACAACGTTTGCGCTGCGCCGCGACGTGACAGTTACGCGGTCGAGCGAGGGAACGGCTGCGTCCATGGTGAGGTCGTCGCTTGTCGTGGCGTTCTCGCGCACCACCACAGTCCGTTCGACGGCGGCAGCGCGAGTCGGCGTGATGACCAGTGTGTATTGCCCTGCCGCAAGACTGGCAAAACTAAAAGCGCCATCAGACGAGGTGGTGGTGCTCGTCCCCGTCTCGCGAATCTGAATCCGGGCGCCGGCGAGCGGACGCTTGTTCGCGCTCGACAGCACGTGACCCTGCAACGTCGCCGTATCCGCCGCATACGCGCCGCTCATTGTCGCGCCGCTCACCAGTCCCACCAACAGCCCTGTCATATGCCTGTTCGGCATGTTTATTCTCCGTCAATCGTTGCAAACATCCTGACCCGGATACACCTGTACCTGGTGTCAGGTATGCAGAAATTCAGGCGGCCTCCACGAAGCTGCGCGACTTAGTGAATCAGATAGGATCACTAATGATATGACACTATTTATCGCACAGAATCCCATCGACGGTACCCGGATCGATGTCATGCGTCGCACCTCCCACTTCCCTCGTGCATCGCCTTCGATGCGGAAGACGTTTTACGGAACTACTGTGACGCCAAAGTGTCAATTTTGACAACTTAGCGACAGTTCATCGTCATTTGAAGATAAACGATTACGAAATATCACCGACATTGCTTCAACAATACGTAAGTAAATCAACTCGTTAGGTTCGTTCGCGCGTGGCTCGTCCTGAAACATAAATGGGATTTAACTTTTATATCGTCATCTGACGACATCTGACGGATGACGTCAGGCTTCGCAACATGCATGGAGGGGCTCTGGTGCAAATAGCGCGGGGGCGAATCGGTTAAGGTGTCGGTCTGAACGAATTGAGAGCCGCCGATGAGCAAGCTGAAGAGTCTGGAGGAACTGTTCGCGGGCCGTCATTTTGACCGCGATGTGATCATTCTGTGTGTTCGCTGGTACCTGCGCTACGAGCTTAGCCTGCACGATCTGGCCGAAATGATGGCGGAACGGGGTCTGTCGCTGGCGCACACGACGATCCTGCGCTGGGTGCGTCGCTTTGCGCCGGAATTCGTCAAACGGTGGAACCGCTTTTGCAGGCCCACCGGCCAGTCGTGGCGTGTCGACGAGACTTACCTCAAGCTGCACGGCAAGTGGGTCTATCTTTATCGGGCGGTGGATCGGGCAGGTCAGACGGTCGACTTCATGCTCAGCGCCAGGCGTGACGTGAAGGCGGCAAAAGCGTTTTTCAGGAAGGCAATCAAACATCAAGGCCAGCCGCCGAAGACCATCACGCTTGATGGCTACGGCGCCTCGCACCGCGCCGTGCGCGAGATGAAGGCCGATGGCTTGCTGCCGGAGGACACGAAGGTCCGATCCTCGAAATATCTCAATAATCTGGTCGAGCAGGACCACCGCAACATCAAGTCCCGGACGAAAGTCATGCTCGGCTTCAAACGTTTCCGGAACGCAGCGATCACTCTCTCAGGTATTGAACTGGTACATCGTATTCGCAAGGGCCAATTCAGCCTCGCGAAACTCCGCCTCAAAGATACCGCTGCGCCCGCTGTCTGGATGGCCGTCCTGTCTGCCTGATCAGGTATCCTTGATATAACAAAATATCTCGTCCATATCGACTATTTGCACCAGAGCCGTTTGCAGCCCCCCAGATATTCGCAAACCACGTCCGATCTGGGTTCGAAGGCGCAATCCCCCAGCCGAAGGCGCAGGCAGCGAACCGCACTACTGACTCGCTGGCAACGATTGGGGTCGTCAGGCTTAAATGTGCCGGTTTCATAGCGGTCACCCTCCAGACTGATAGTAGACGAATTCGATTCGTCCACGGCAGACGTTCCTTGCCTTGTTGTCGGCGATGCCATCCGGCAATTGATGACTGGCAAAGTCCGGCCAAGACTCGGCGGCTCGAAGTAGATTTTCGACGGTTCGTTGGCCCTCAAACAGGAGCCACTCGAGGGGGGATGCCGCTCAACGGTCGCTCGATGTGCAGCGCCAGAGTCACGCACTCGACCGACCCGTTAGGTTGACTGACGGACGCTCTCACTGGCGCATCCTTTCAGCGGCCAATCAATCGGCATGCTTCGTTGCGGCATCGATCGGCCGTCAACCTGACAGAGCCGGCGCGGCGGCAGGCACTGAACGGAACGATGCGCGTTGCAACGGAGCGCGGCTCGGTCGCGACGGCACCGCCTTCGCTCTCACTACGCGCCGAACGTGAGCGCATGCGTGAGATCGCCCATCGGCATCTGTCCGCGTGCGCGCATCGCGTCGTCGCGCAGCTTCAGACCGTCGAGGGTCTCGAGCCCGAACACTCGCGTGACGAGGCGCAGGATCGAGCCCGTGTCGTAGACTGTGTGGTCGACATAGCCCTTCTTCGCGAACGGCGAGACGACGAGTGCGGGCACGCGCGTGCCCGGGCCCCACCGGTCACCCTTCG
The DNA here is from genome assembly GCF_031585635.1 of Paraburkholderia sp. FT54. Lineage (NCBI taxonomy): Bacteria > Pseudomonadati > Pseudomonadota > Betaproteobacteria > Burkholderiales > Burkholderiaceae > Paraburkholderia > Paraburkholderia sp. FT54. The sequence goes on from NZ_CP134198.1 coordinate 335,530, forward strand.
GCGGCGCGACGTGATCCCACCAGCCGCCGTTCTCATCGACGGTCACGATCACGACCATGTTCTTCCACTGCGGGCTGGCGCGCAGCGCCTTGACCGCATGCACGACGTGGCGGTCGCCCGAGGCCACGTCGGCATAACCCGCATGCATGTTCAGGTTGCCCTGTGGCTTGTAGAACGTGACGGCAGGCAGACGCCCCGTGCGCGCGTCGGCGAGGAAGCGGTTTGTGCTCTCGTCGTCGCCGAGGCCGCCGTCGCGCAGACGCTTCGTGCGGGCCCTGGTGCCCGGTCCGAGATTGTGAAAGTAGTTAAACGGCTGATGGTGATACTGGAAGTTCGGGATCACGGGCGTGCCGTTCGTAAGGTTCGCGCCATAACGATCGAGCGTCTCCTGGAAGGCACCCGCATACCACGCCCATTCGACGCCGCGCGCGTCGAGCTTGTCGCCGATGTGCTCGTGGGTCTGCGGCGGCACGGCCATCGCGTTCGCATCCAGCCGGAAATCGACGACGCCGTCCGGCCTGGGCGTAAGCGGCGTCGGCGCGTACGGCGGCATCATCGTGTTGACAGCGTAGCTCAGCGTCGAGCCGTTGGCGAGCGTCTCCGGCGGCGTGAGCGCGCTCGGACCGAACTTCGGGATGCCGTTCATCGCGCTCGCGGGCGAACCCGACAGCGGCTTCAGGTTCGGGTCGTCAGGGCGTCCGCTCATGGTCTCCGCAATCTGAAACTTCGCGATGCTCTCGCGCGGATTCGCATAACGCGGCGGCGTGGCCGCGGCGAGATAATGGTGATTGAGAAACGACCCGCCGAACGCGCCCTGGAAGAAGTTATCGCACAACACGTATTCGCTTGCGAGATCCCACATGCGCAGGTCGTAGCTCGTGTTTGCGTAGTGACCCATCGTAAAGCCAGCGGAATCCGCCCAGGCGACGAACATGTCGTTCCGGCCGCCGTTGATTTGCATCTGGTTCTGATAGAAGACATGCCACAGGTCGTGCGTGACGAGCGAGAGCGGCAGATTTTCCCCGCCCGGCCCCTTGAGCGCGAACGGCGCGTTCGGCAGGTTTGTCTGGTACTGCTGCCCGGCAGAGTAGGTGACGCCGTCGGCGACCTGATCCTTGAGCAGCCAGCCGCCCGGCACGGGCGGCAGGGACGGCAACAAGGTCTTGCCGTCACGGTCGCGCTGCAGGAAGTCGGCGGGCTTCAGAGACGAGAGCGGCTTCTCGACGCCGGGGAAATCGCCGAACAGGTTGTTGAAGCTGCGGTTTTCGGCATAGATTACGACGATCGTCTTCACGTTCTCGCGCAGTGCGGCATCGAGTTCAGCGCCGGCGAGGCCGCGCGCGGTGCGGCTCTCGGGCGCCGCGCAGCCGGCGAGGCCACCGCCAACGGCGACTGCCGCAAGCCCGCCGAGAAAGGTGCGCCGGCCGGGATTGGCGGCGGGCGGCGTTTGCCCCGCTTCCGTCGATTGGGAGGATTCGACGGACGAGTCTTCCTTTTTTGTCATGAGATTTCCATTTTGCGTGATTGAGATCAAGCCGAGGCGCGCATCGGGAAAAAGCGCGGGCCTGGCTCGGGCGATTGGCAGCATGCGCGGACGGATCGCCGGGGCCGGGGCCGTCCGCGCCATGTGCCGCCTCGGATGGTAGCGTGTAGGTGGTGCGGTTGAGTTACGGATCGATGACAGGACATCCGCGCATGGACCACAGCACGAAAACCCGCAAGGCGCATGATCGTGCGAGTCACGGTGATTAGGACCAGTCGCATCCACAGTTGCCGACCGAGTCCGGTAGTCCGCTAATGTTCCGTCCCTGCAATAACTTGTCGTAAATTTCGATTGTTCTATGATCAATCTAGGGAACAGGAGGCGACCATGGGACGCAAGGGAATCGAGGTTGTGGTGTCGGAACTGGAAAGAGAGCAATTGCTATCTATGAGTCGATCGCGTTCGCTGCCTCATTCGCTGGTCCGCCGGGCAAAGATTGTCTTGATGGCCGCAGACGGTCATACAACGCAGGACATTGTGATGCAGTGCGAAGTAACGCCGCCGGCGATCACGCACTGGAAGAAACGGTTCGTCGCGCGTGGGCTTGCCGGTCTGCATGACGAGGCACGCCCCGGGCGGCCGCGTGCACATGACGATGAGGCGGTGGCAGAACTGCTGGCGAAGGTGCTGCATGAGAAGCCGGATGGGACGACGCACTGGAGTGTGCGTTCCGCTGCTGCACAGACCGGAATTTCGAAGAGTTCGGTGGCCCGCTATCTGTCGCTGTTCGGAGTGCAGCCTCATCGTTCGAAGAGCTTCATGCTTTCTACTGACCCGTACTTCGTGGAGAAGGTGCGCGATATTGTCGGGCTGTACCTGAGCCCGCCGACCAATGCCCTGGTGCTGTGCGTCGACGAGAAGAGCCAGTGCCAGGCGCTGGAGCGTACACAGCCGATGTTGCCGATGGGATTGGGATACCTCGAGGGCGTGACGCATGATTACGTGCGGCATGGCACCACGACCTTGTTCGCTGCGCTCAATGCCGCAACAGGAGAAGTCATCGCACAATGCAGGCTCTGGTGCAAATGGCTTGTCTGGCAGAGATGCTTCCTATAGATATGGATACCTTATCGATTGAACAGGACGGCGGTCCAGACAGCGGGCGTAATGCATCGCATTCGCAAGGGTCAGTTCAACTTCTCCATGGTCGGGCTCAAAGATACTGCTGCACACCGAACGGAGAGTCGTGCAACTGAGGGTCGTGCGTAGGGGCACCGCCGAGGAGCGCCGGGTGTATCAGCCGTCCTGTGCCCTGGCCTCTTGATGCCGCGCATAGTTGAATGGCAAGAGGTCCGTCACGTCGGCGTCCGGTGGACGCTGCGGCAGCTCCTTGAGTACGTGCAACAGGTAGTCGTACGGTTCGACACCGCAGGCACGGCACGTCAGCATGAGACTGTAAATCGTGGCGCTCGCTTTTGCGCCGTCGACCGTGTCGCTGAACAGCCACGACTTTCTCGAAGTGGCGAACGGCCTGATGTCCCGCTCGCAGATATTGTTGTCTATTGCGGCTCGCCCGTCAGTGACGTAGCGGCTCAGATATTCCCACTGGTTACGCGCATAGGCGATGGCCTTACCGAGCAGGCTCTGGGGCGTCACCTTCGGCGCCAGTTCGTCAAGCCACGCTTTGAAGGCATCGAGCACCGCCACGCTGTGTTTCTGCCGCAGGTCGTATGTGTAGTCGGCACGTGTCTGGCCGGCAGGCAGATCGCCTTTGGCCAGCGCCTCGACACGGTACAGGGCCTGGAAGTATTCAAGCGCCTTTGCCACACGAGCATTCGGCGGCTTCGGTTTTGCGCCATCCCCTTTCTTCTGCGCTGCCTTGTCCGCCTTGACGAACAGCCTGCGCGCGTGCGCCATGCAGCCCAAGTGCGTTGCCTTTTTCAGCGTGCGCCACGCACTGTATCCGTCGCTTACCAGCATGCCGCTGTAGTCGCCGAGGAACTTCTTCGGATGCTCCTGGCCTCGCCCCGGCTGGTACTCGAACAGCACCACGGGTTCGGGGCAGTCTTCGGCGCTGCGGTAGACCCACGCATAGCTTTTACTCTGGGCTGATCTGCCGGGTTCCTTGAGCACCTGAAGCGTGGTCTCGTCGCCGTGGATCAGCGACTGCGACAGCAATGTCCTGTACAGCGCGTCGTACAGGCGGGTGTAGTGCAATTCGCTGGGGCGGATGACCCAGTGTGCCAGCGTGCCCCGGCTCACCGGAATCTGCCAGCGGGCCATGGCGGCCTGCATCCGGTACAACGGCATGCCGTCGACGTATTTCGCGGTCGCGACCGTCGCGATCACCGACGCATCCGCATGGCTGCCCGGGAGTGGCTGTACCGGCATCGGTGCGAGGACGACCGGCGTATGTTCGGCGTGACGCTCGCAGTGCCGGCACGCGTACTTTGCACGCACGTTCTGGTGAACCGTCCATTTGAGCTCGACATGCAGCTGTTCGCTGATGTCCTCGCCGATGCGATGCATCGGATTGCCACAACACGGGCAACCTCGCTGCTCTTCCGGCAGATCGTACTCGACGCGTTCGCGCTTCAGGTACGCCGGCAACGGCTTGCGTCCCACCTTGCGCCGCTCAGGCTTGCCGGCCGGTGGCAAACCGGTGTCAGGCAGCGCCGGCTGGATACCTTCGTCTTCCTCGTCGCATGGTTCGCTCCGGGCGATCTGCTCGGCTTCGTCGAACACGCGATCCTTGCGTTTTTCGCTTTTCGGCGCGTAACGCTCAGCCGTAAGCAGGCGAACCTGTTCCTCGAGCTGCCCGACGCGCTGGTTCAGTTCGTCGATGTGTTTCGCGTCGCCGGCTACCCGAGCTTCGAGCGCGTGGATATAGCCCTGGACAGCCCGGGGTACGCGCTTGAGGTCAGGTGCATTATTCATGCGCTCCAGGATAGCGAAGCGCGGTGCGCCGTGGGTTTACGTCAATTTGTAAAAGGCGCCCGGCCGTTGTTTACGTGCAACGTACCGCGCTAGCTGGCGTGCTCGTAATGGCGTGCAGCATGACGGCGAAGCGCGTCGATGTCGATGCCATCGAGCAGCCAGTGGAGCTGCTGCGTCGTCAGCTCGATCACTTCCTGATCGCGTCGCGGCCACACGAAACGGTCTTGCTCGAGGCGGCGCAATAACAGCCAGAAGCCGGTGTGCTCGTACAGCAGGAGCTTGATCCGGTTGCATTTACGGTTGCGAAACGCGTACACGGCGCGCGCGAGCGGATCCAGTCGCATCGAATTCTCAACCACGGCGGCAAGGGTATTGATACCGCACCGGAAGTCGACCGGCTCGCGATGCAGATAGACCCGCAGGTCGTCAGCGAAGCGCAGCATCACCGGCTCCTCAATGCGTCGATCATCGCTGTGAGCAGCGCCGTGTCCTGTTGCATACATTCAAGTTCGAGACTCACCCCGTTGGGCAACTGCGCCATCAGGCGTGACGGCAACGGCGGGCGTTGCGATGGACGCATCGGTTCACGCCGTGCAGCAGCCGGCTGGGCGTCGGGCAGGGACGGCATGTGAGGCAAGTGCACAGGTTCGGCATCAACCACTTCCAGAACAGGAACAAATGCCGGCGCACTGGCTGGTGTCGGCTGCCGTTCAGTTCGGGAGCGTGTCTTTTTACGCTCGACGCCAATCCACTTGCGAAGCTGGTTGGCGTTCACACCAGCCTTCAGTGCCAGCCCGGCAACGGAGGCCCCCGGCTTCTGGCACGCTTCGATCAGCTTGCGCTTGCCATCACGGTCGTACCGGTTCTTGCCGTCGGCCGATTTACCGATCACCCGCAATGGCAGGAAGTCAAAGTCAGTTTGTAGGTCAGTCATAAGCTGCGTCCGCAATGTGGTGGCTGCGGACGCAATCTTGTTCCTTCTCATACACCGGTTCCAGATGAGTCGGAACTACCGCTTACCGTCAAACGGTGGAACCGCTTTTGCAGGCCCACCGGCCAGTCGTGGCGTGTCGACGAGACTTACCTCAAGCTGCACGGCAAGTGGGTCTATCTTTATCGGGCGGTGGATCGGGCAGGTCAGACGGTCGACTTCATGCTCAGCGCCAGGCGTGACGTGAAGGCGGCAAAAGCGTTTTTCAGGAAGGCAATCAAACATCAAGGCCAGCCGCCGAAGACCATCACGCTTGATGGCTACGGCGCCTCGCACCGCGCCGTGCGCGAGATGAAGGCCGATGGCTTGCTGCCGGAGGACACGAAGGTCCGATCCTCGAAATATCTCAATAATCTGGTCGAGCAGGACCACCGCAACATCAAGTCCCGGACGAAAGTCATGCTCGGCTTCAAACGTTTCCGGAACGCAGCGATCACTCTCTCAGGTATTGAACTGGTACATCGTATTCGCAAGGGCCAATTCAGCCTCGCGAAACTCCGCCTCAAAGATACCGCTGCGCCCGCTGTCTGGATGGCCGTCCTGTCTGCCTGATCAGGTATCCTTGATATAACAAAATATCTCGTCCATATCGACTATTTGCACCAGAGCCATGGTTGAGAAGCCCTGCAACCGTAGGCGCAGTGGCTCCTTCGCCGCGTTGTCTCGCCGATGCCATGGCGGACGGCGTTGAGGCGTTCGAGGCGATCGTCGAGGTGGGAGCCGGCACCGGAGTCGTGACAGACTCCCTCGTGCGTCGACACCCGTCAGCGCGGCTGATCGTATTCGAGCTGGGAGATCAACTGGCCACCGAACTGAGGGGGCGATTTCCACAGGCCCATGTGGTCGGCGGCGCATTCCCTGAGAACGTTTCGGTACTGCGAGAACTGCCACCGAAGACTATTATTGTCTCGGGACTGCCGTTTCGTTCGCTTTCGTCTGGCGTTGTCGAACCAACGGTTGCGGCCTTCGCCGAACTCCTCTACGCGGACCGCGCTCGACGTCTTGTGCAATTCACGTATCAACCGAGAGTCCCATTTACGGCCCCAATAGGCTTGCGTTGGCATCGCATCAAAACTGTCTGGCTGAATGCGCCTCCAGCGAACGTCTGGCATCTCAGCAGCAAGACCGATTGCCGATGTAGCGACGCGGCGCATCTTGTCGCGTCGCCCTGACCCCTTCAGCACGATAGAACGCGACGCGTGCCGTCTCACCAGTGGCATGCAAGCATGGTTATTGAGGTACGTCTTCGCGCCGGGCCGCGTCTCATAGCCTCAAGTGTAGAGCGTCAACTATGAAGTCCAGCCGTGCCCCCCTTGCGGCTCTAGCCCGGCACCAGTGTGAACAAGCGTGGCGACGGCCCCGTGGGGGGCTGATTGTCGGATCCCCGGCGGCTTCGGTCAATTCGGACGGTGCAGCAAAGCGGTCCACCCCACGCGCGTTCGCGCGTCGGTCGATGGTGATTTTCCGCGCTGGAGGACGCCGCCAGCGCGTCACGCTCAGGAGTGTTCCAGCGCCGGAAGCAGCGCGGGCGCGCTCGTGAGGAAAGCGCGCACGTGCATCGCAATGACCGCGTCGCTGGACATGGTGTTGTCGTTCGAATAAATACGACGGCGAATCGCAAGGTGGGATACCGCGCCATGCAGAAGCCAGCCGACCTCGGTCAGATGAGCCGGATCGGTCGGCACGCCGCATCCCAATTCGTGCGCGGTCTCCGTGACAATGATCTCAAGGGCATGCGTCACAACGGCGTTCGTATACGTCGGCGCCATTTGCAGATCTTCAAGCGAAGAGTAAAGGAACAGGCGCAGCCACTGCCGCGTCAGCAGCGTGTCGTAGTACTCGCGATAAAAATTATTGAGCCTCCTTTCAATATGCATACTGCGATCTTTCAGCTCAACAAACCACATTGCCTTGAAAGTTCCAACAATTTCGCGCTTGTATACTTCATCGATCAACGCAGCCTTGCTTGGAAACAGGCTGTACAGCAGGCGTTGCGACACGCCACAAGCCGCGGCAATCGCGCGAGTCTGCGCATTCAGTCCGTGCTCAGCGAAATACTCGGCGGCCTTCTCCAGCACGCGCGCCTGACGCTCGGTGCGTGGCAGACGCTGCGGCGCTTTCTTCATCGGCCGCTTGGACGGCGCGCGACCCGCCACGGTCTTGCTGCCCGGCTCTGAAACATCCTTGAGTTTGGCCTTCATGACGCTCCTGTGCCCATCACTTCGGAAAATACGTCTTCACGTGACGACTTATGATTTGATAGAGTATATCGTCCGGGTACGAAAAGGCGTTTCGCCAGGCACCCGGGCGGCACGGCTCTGGTGCAAATAGTCGATATGGACGAGATATTTTGTTATATCAAGGATACCTGATCAGGCAGACAGGACGGCCATCCAGACAGCGGGCGCAGCGGTATCTTTGAGGCGGAGTTTCGCGAGGCTGAATTGGCCCTTGCGAATACGATGTACCAGTTCAATACCTGAGAGAGTGATCGCTGCGTTCCGGAAACGTTTGAAGCCGAGCATGACTTTCGTCCGGGACTTGATGTTGCGGTGGTCCTGCTCGACCAGATTATTGAGATATTTCGAGGACCGGACCTTCGTGTCCTCCGGCAGCAAGCCATCGGCCTTCATCTCGCGCACGGCGCGGTGCGAGGCGCCGTAGCCATCAAGCGTGATGGTCTTCGGCGGCTGGCCTTGATGTTTGATTGCCTTCCTGAAAAACGCTTTTGCCGCCTTCACGTCACGCCTGGCGCTGAGCATGAAGTCGACCGTCTGACCTGCCCGATCCACCGCCCGATAAAGATAGACCCACTTGCCGCGCAGCTTGAGGTAAGTCTCGTCGACACGCCACGACTGGCCGGTGGGCCTGCAAAAGCGGTTCCACCGTTTGACGAATTCCGGCGCAAAGCGACGCACCCAGCGCAGGATCGTCGTGTGCGCCAGCGACAGACCCCGTTCCGCCATCATTTCGACCAGATCGCGCAGGCTAAGCTCGTAGCGCAGGTACCAGCGAACACACAGAATGATCACATCGCGGTCAAAATGACGGCCCGCGAACAGTTCCTCCAGACTCTTCAGCTTGCTCATCGGCGGCTCTCAATTCGTTCAGACCGACACCTTAACCGATTCGCCCCCGCGCTATTTGCAGAGCCCTTGCCGGGACAGGCGGCGGCGGGTGATTCATGAACGCAAAATTCTGTGCAATCGCGGCGTTCGATTGGTCAGGATTCGACTGCGCGAAGACAGAAGTAACGCATAAAAGGCACACAATGCCTGGCGCGAAAAAGAGTCGATTCATTTGCCGAACCTGTGATTGTCTTGTCGTGTTCAAGGTAGCCCCGACCGTCAGGTACCGGCACGGGCTTGCTATCTTTTATAGCGTGACCGCTCATACCGATGCCGATACCAACGGCAGGCGCTGCGTAATAGCCGGGCGCGTGCACGTAGCTGTGAGCGGGCGCCGGGGCATAACCATACGGTTTGTTCTCAATCGCTCCTACTGTGCAGCAGTGCAAACGAAAAGTGGCCCATCAGCGGAGCCGGGGCAGACCTGAATCCCTAACAGATCGCCTCAGAGCTCAGAAGCAGGAACATTGTAGATCGAGCCGCCTTGAGGCAGATCTCACTGGCGATTACACAGCCTTACGCGATATGACTGCGGTTACCGGATGTCGCATCGAAAATTCATGTGGCCGCCCGTTCCTTGTTCCTTGCGGAAAGCCGCCTTGTCCGCGAGGCGAAGCAACTCTAGGAGCGAGCGGGCTCTCATTTTTAGCATGACGCGCCTACGATGGATTTTAATCGTCGTTTCGGCGGCGCCCAATTCGCTTGCGACCTGCTTGTTGCTAGAGAATGGCGCTATGAGCCAGGTACTCAGTTCGGTTGTGGTGCAATTCCGGCGCGTCGGTCTGTTACTCTCGAGCTTTTGACGACCACAAGCCAATGAGTAAGCTGAATGATCTCGAATGGTTGTTCAACGGGCGTCATTTCGACCGCGAAGTCATCGTCCTTTGCGTGCGTTGGTATTTGCGCTACAAGCTCAGTCTGCGTGATCTTGTCGAGATGATGGCTGAGCGCGGCCTGTCCCTCGCCCACACTACGATCCTGCGTTGGGTGAAGCGCTACACGCCGGAGTTCGTCAAACGCTGGAATCGGTTGGCTACGACAGCAGGTCAATCGTGGCGGGTCGACGAGACCTACGTGAAGATTCGCGGCAAATGGGCCTACCTCTACCGCGCCGTTGACCGGGCGGGAAAGACGATCGATCTTCGCCTCAGCGCCAGGCGGGACGTGGCGGCAGCAAGGGCGTTCTTCGCAAAGGCAATCAGGACTCAGGGACGCGCTCCTGAGACGATCACGCTGGACGGCTACGCAGCATCTCATCGGGCGATCCGCGAGATGAAGACCGACGAGTCGCTACCCAGGCGAACGAAATTGCGATCCTCGAAGTACCTGAATAACCTGATTGAGCAGGATCACCGCTACATCAAATCGCGGGTGAACGCGATGCTCGGATTTAAGCGGTTCCGCAGCGCTGCCGTCACCCTCTCTGGCATCGAACTGATGCATCGCATTCGCAAAGGCCAGTTCGATCTCACCAGCATGCACCTCAAAGATACCACCTCGCCCTCGATTTGGATGGCGGTTCTTTCAGCTCGCTAAGGTATCCGAAGCAAGATCGATTTCTCGCCCGCCTACCGAGTTTGCACCACAACCGTTTGCTTCATCGCCGTTGCGGGTATGCGTCTCCGAACGAACCGACGTGCAATGTTTTCCGAAGCTCTCCTACAGAAAGGACCGCTTCTGAACGCATCGCGGACAGCTAACGTGCGGATGGCCACCGGCGAAAAGAGAGCACGCAAACTAAGGGCCGCCCCCATACTTCCCCCTTACCTGCGAGATATGCAGGGACATAGTGGCTGGCGAGTTTTTCGCGCATCGCTGCATGAGGTCCGCGACACCGTTGACTGATTTCGGGCCGAGCACAATAACAATCAAGCTCGCCGTCTGTGATTCTCCCGACTTGAACTCTGACACGCGCTTACAGATCCCCTGCTTTTGTCCGGCATCCTTATTACATGCGAGATGATCGACGGCACCGGTATTGCCTGCAATCATCTTCTCGAGATCGGAGCCTCGGTCGGCCAAAAGGTGTTTGCTCTGCGGAAAGGAACAACACCGCTTTCCTTTGACTGGCAGACAAAAGTGGCCGGCAGATCAGGCGCTGAATTGGCGAGGATGCCGGCATTCCCTATTCGGCGTGGACGCTGCTTTGCGATGCGGCTGGGCTTGGGCGAATATCGCGGATGCGTAACCACATCTGTCGCGAAAGAAAATGGAAGACCGGCTCGGCACCTCAGAGTTGGGTACCTTCCAAGACGGACTTTTTTCTTTATCGAACTACCTCGACCAGCGCTCCCCCGTCGTTTACGCGGAGCACATTGCCTTCGGGCGTCATTATTCGGGGAAGGTCTGCCGCGCGCGGCACCGCAACCTTCTTAAGGCCATTCCCCGCGTGCTTGTTCGCTAAGGATTTCACTACCGGGTCTGCGCCCCGGCGCGGTGTAGCGTTGGATGTGTGACGTGAGAGAACCGCAACCTTGCCTAGTTTAGGCTTGCCGTTTCCGGACGGCTGCATCCGCGCCTCAGGCGGGTTCCAGATTTCAACGTAGTGTTCGCCTGCGACTCCAGTCGATGCAACAGCAAGCAGCATTACACCCGCGCTCAAAAATCGAAACATGTTCTCTCCGTATGTTCTGGTGCCGTTCACGCCCGGCACGATTTCGCGGTGCCCACACATGAACCGTCGCAGCCAGCACAGTAATGACGGTTACGCACCGCCCCGTCAACACTCCAGACGTTGGTTTGCGTCGGCGTAGGGGTGCCAACAGTACGGCCATTTTCGCACGCGTAGAACGTCGGTTCCCCCGACTTGCTGCGGCGGATGGCTTCATCGATTTCCTGCTCGCCGAACACTGCTTTCATGTCTGCAACAAACGCCGCGATTTCCGGCATCGGATGGCTGGCGGCCTTGCGAACGCCTGTATCCATCTAGCCGCTCCCCAAAAAAGTGTCCGTTCGTCGCCACGAATTTCCGTGTAGGATACTGTACATTCATACAGGTATTTGCGCAATTCAATGACTGTCCCGTCCCCCATTCCGGATGCAATCCACCCGTCGCTGTGGACCTATACCCTAACGATGCATAGTTTGTGACTTGCGAGCATGCATGCGTTGCGCGACATGGCTTTCGCGTAACTCCTCATTCGATGTATGACTACATCGAAATACATCGTTTTGAGCGGGCCCCGGTAGCTTCGTGAACGATCCGGTTTTTGGGAAAAGGATGGCTGGGTACGGCCACAGGAACAGACGGTCAACCGCGCTGCCCAGATCGTCAACAATCGCTCACCGCCCCCTCGCCGACACGGACCCGCAATGCTGGTTCGCCTCCTCACCGCATCCGACGCACTGTCGTTCGAGCTTCTGCGGCTATCAAAGACCTGCGCGATCCGATGCTCGATTGTCGCCTAACAGCAAAAACTCTCGAGCATCGGCTTACTCCGCGAGACTAGCCAGCGCGGCAGCACGAATGAGCCGTGTCTCCTGTGCTGTGATCAGATGGCCCGATGCCTTGAGATAGGCCGGGAAATCCCGATGCGTATCGCGTGCGAGGCACCGTCGTTCGTAGTCCGCCAAATCGTCATACCCCCACAGGTGGGTGAATTGGTTCTGCGGTCCGACCAGACTTGTCCAGAAGCCGAGCGGATGTCCAAGCGTCTCGAGCAGGATTGGCATGGCGAGTCTGTCAAACACCTCTAGAAACTCAGGCATCTTGCGCAGCGAGATGGTGTAGACCCGCAAATCTAAGAGGGGCTTTGCCAGAAACATCGGTTGGGTATTCATGCGTACACCTTCTCTTTGCGGGCCATGGCTTTGGTGGCGATGGCGTTACCGGTGACATAGCCGAAAGTCATGTTGGGCCCATGGGTGATACCCGCGCCCGGATAGTTACCGCCCATCACGCTGCGCCGGTCATTGCCCACCGCGTAAAGGCCCTCGATCTGGCTGCCATCGGCCCGCAGCACCTCGCCGGTGACGCTAGTCCTAAGACCGTCAAACGTGCCCAGATCGCCCATCACCACCTTCACTGCATAGAAGGGGCCGGTCGTGATAGGCGCAATGCAAGGATTGGGCTGGTTGTCCGGATCGGCAAGATAACGGTTGAACGACGTGCGTCCGCGCTGGAACGCCGGGTCTTCGCCGCGCACGGCGTCGAGATTGTAGGTAGAGACCGTCGTCTCGAGCGCATCAGGAACAATCCCGCAATTACGCGCCAGTTCGCCGAGCGTCTCGCCCTTGACGAGGTAGCCTTTGCGTAGCAACGGGCCCACCGGCATCGGCGCGGGCTTGGCATAGCCGAGTCCATACTTGCCGAGCGCCACCTTATCGCAGATCAGCCACATCGCCGTCTCCCGTTCACCGTCACAGGCTCGCATCAGCGCCGCGCCAACATCGTGGTAGGAGTTCGATTCGTTGGTGAAGCGCCGACCGTTCCGCAGCACGCCGATCACGCCCGGCTTGTAGCGGTCGAGCAGGTGCGGGAATACGCCTGTGCGGCCCTTGCCGAAGGGCACTTTCGATACCGGCATCCACGCCGACGCATCGGCGAAGCCGAGCGCCACGGCACCCCCTATCTTCTCCGCCATGCTCAGACCGTCACCCGTATTGCCGACGGGAGTGGGCGAGAGATGCTCACCTCCACGCTTCACATGCGGATAGACCTGAGCGATGCGCTTGAGATCGTGCGGGAAACCGCCGCAAGCCAGCACGACGCCGTGCCGCGCGGTAATCCGAAGGTCACCGCCCGCTGCGCTCGCGCGCACACCGACCACCTTGCCGTGCTCGCTCAGCAGTTCCTTCACGGGCGTCGAAGTGAGGATCGGGATGTCGATCGCCAGCGCCGACTTCGCGAGCCTCGCGGCGAGCGCGTTGCCGCTCGTTACGTTGATCCCCCGCCTGTAAAGCACCAGCTCCTTGATGTGCGTAGCCAGACGCCGGGTCACGTAGAGGAACGAAACAATGGACTTGGTCGCGCGGAAGAAGTGCTTGAGGTCCGCATTCGAGGAATTGAACATCATTCCCATGAACGTGATCGTCTCGAGCGGCGGCTTGAGGCGGAGCATGTCCTTGCCCAGCGCGCGAATGTCATAGGGCGCGGCGAGGATCGAACGACCAATGTCGACGCCGCCGGACGCATCCGGGTGATAGTCCGGATAGAGCGTCGGCACGAACTTCATCTCGGTCTCGCGCTCGAAGAACTCGACCATTCTCGGCCCGTTCTCGATAAAGCACTGGACGGCGGCGGCATCGTAGTTGGTGCCCGTCTCGCTCATCATGTATTCGCGCACGCGCTCGACGCTGTCAGCCGGGTTCTGCTGTCGGCCGTATTTGCTCAGCGGAATCCACAAGACCCCGCCCGACAGCGCGGTCGTACCACCGAACACGGGCTCCTTTTCGAGCACGATGACATCGAGGCCGCGCTTGCGTGCAGTGATCGCGGTAGCGAGGCCCGCGGCACCTGATCCGATCACGACCAGATCGCAAGTGATCTCCTTGGCCATATCCACTCTCCTTGTTATGGTGTGATGGTGCTCAAGCGGCCGGCGTGGCGTTGAAGCCGGGGCGCGGGACCATGTCCATCAGCATGCAATCGAGCCCGCCGTCGACGAGTACCTCCGCGCCATTGACGTACGCAGCCAGGTCGGAGGCAAGGAACAGGGCGGGGCCGGCGAGGTCTTCCGGCTCGCCGATGCGACGGCTCGCGGTGGCGGCGGCGCGGCGAGCTTCGAAGCCAGGTTCCTCGTAGAACCTTGCGGACAGCGCCGTGCGAATCATGCCGGGCAGCACGCAGTTGCTGCGCACCCCGCGCGGGCCCCACTCCGCCGCTAACTGCCGTGACAGCAGCAGCACGCCCGCCTTGCTCGGGCTATAGGAACCGCTATTGGTCTGCGGACTGAGCGCCGCAATCGAGGCGACGTGGACGATACTGCCCTTGCCCGCCGCCAGCATGTCGCGGCCGAAAGATCGGGCACACAGAAGATAGCCGGTCAGGTTAACGGCGATGGCCTGATTCCAGTGCTCGATCGATACCGTCTCGAGAGGTCCGGCCCGCAGAAGCCCGGCATTGTTGACGAGCACGCTGACCGGCCCGAGCGTTGAGCGAACCTCGTCAGCAGCTGCGGCAACCGAAGCTTCGTCCGACACGTCGCAGCGGATCGCCTGCGCCACCGCACCGGCGCTCCGAAGTTCGGCGGCGACAGCTTCCGCGCCAGCAAGATTCCAATCCACCAGCGCCACATGTGCTCCGACATTGGCGAACGCGCGCGCGATGCCGGCACCAATGCCACTGCCAGCACCCGTGACCACGCAGACCTTTCCGTCAAGGTTCAGAGCGTAGGGGGGCGACCCAACAGCGCGATTTTCAAGTTCCTGTCTCATGTAGTTATCCTTTCTGAAATCTCAATGCGATTTTGCTTGCTGAAACCCGTACCGCCATTGAACGCCCTAAGCGCCTGTGGAACAATGGACAGAGATCATATACAGCAGGACATAACGTGCATCATGGCCAATGACCAACAGCGCCGCCGGACCGTTCTGCATTTCGCACTCTATGGCGCGGAAACCGACCAATCCTGGGTCGACATGGTTCATTACGAACGCATTCCCTTGCGTGCCGGCCGATTCGACTTCGACATCAAGCCGCACATTCATGACGCGCTGATCCAGGTGCTCTACGTCACCGCCGGGGGCGGCGAGACCTTCATCGACGGCAAGAACTGGGCAGTCCAAGCGCCATGCCTGATCGTCGTGCCAGCGCGCTCGGTTCACGGTTTTCACTTCCGCAGCGACATCGACGGTCACGTCATCACTGCCGCGCAGTCCGCGCTGGAATCGCTGGCGATGACGGCCGCGCCAGAGCTGCTGGAATTCATCCGCACGCCGACGGTGCTGTCGATCGATCCCGACGTCGAGCGCGGCACACCTCTAAACACCCTGTTCGAGTCGATCAGCCGCGAGGCGGAGAGTCACGAGCGTTGGCAGTTCACCGCAGGCGCTGCACTGGCGATCAACTTGTTCGTCAAGATCGGGCGTCTCAGCGAGAGCGCCCGGCTTTCGGTCAGTTCCGAACAGCGGACCATGACCGGACGGATAGAGCGGTTCCGCGCGTTGCTCGACCGCCATTGCCGTGAGCGGTGCCCGGTCGCCAGTTATGCCGACGAGATGGGCGTGAGCACCGGCCAGCTCTCGCGCATCTGCCGCGCCACATTCGGGGTGTCGGCAATCGAGGCAATCGATGCGCGCTCGATCCATGAGGCCAAGCGGTTACTCGGCTATTCGACGCTCAGCGTGAAGCAGATCGCCAGTGAACTGGGCTTTCAGGACGAGGCCTATTTCGGTCGTTTCTTCCGCAAGCAGACGGGGCTGCGGCCAACCGAATACCGCTCCGCGGCCCACGATCGATCCTTGCGGCCTGAAAAGGGGAGCGCGGGCTGACGCGACCGCGCCCCCCGTCATCTGCTTTAGGCCGATCGTCCACGGAACTTGACGAACAGGTGTTCCGGCCCGGAGTTGGTGAGGTTGTTGCCCCGCACATACTGGATCGGCCGTGCCGGATCGAGTGCGATATCGCCAACCTTCCTGGCCAGAGCCTTCGTCGCGATCAGCGTCTCCAGCTTGGCGAGGGGCGCGCCGAGGCATTTGTGCATACCGTTGCCGAAACCCAGGTGGCCGCTGGAATCGCGGTCGATGTCGAACGTCTCACCCTCGGCAAACTTGCGGCTGTCGCGGTTCGCAGCCGACAGCAGCAAGCGCACCACCGCGCCTTTGGGCAGATCAATGCCGGCGACTGTGGTCGCCTCGGTGGTCATGCGGCTCACGCGCTGAACGGTGCCACGATAGCGCGCCACCTCCTCGACGAAACGGTCAGCGTCGGAGGGGGTTTCGCGGATACGTCCCAGCAGGTTCGGCTGTTCGGCGAACATGCGAAAAGTGTTGGCGACAAGGATAGTCGTCGTGTCGTGCCCGGCGATGAAGACGAAGGCGCACAGCTCCTTCGCTTCCTTCTCCGAAAGCAGCCCGTCCTTCCACATGCGCGCGATATGCCCGCCAATCGACTGACTGTCGGTACGAACGAGCCGCTCCATTGCTTCCTTCAGGTAGGCGAAGAAAGCCTGCGCGCTCTGCTCGTCGGTGCCGGTTCCCGGCGCATTGCGTGCGAGGCGCCCGAAGTAACTGAAAGTCTCGTCCGACCAGAACTTCATTTTCTCTTCATCCTCGTTCGGCACGTCGATCATCGCGGAGATGGTCGAGATGCTGAGCGGGATAGCGAAATCGTTGACCACATCGCCGCCGCCTTTCGCAATCATCGCGTCGAGCAGGTCCTCCGCTCTCTGCCCGATCTGCTCGATAAAGGGATCGAGCGCCAGCGGCAGGAAGGACGGTTGGACGACCTTGCGCAAGCGCGAATGGTCGGGCGCATCGAACAGCGTCAGGAACGTCAACGGTGGCGGGCTGACGACCTCGGAGGAAAACAGCTTGGGATTGCGAATCGCCTGGTAGACATCGTCATAGCGCGACAGGAACCACACGTCCGAAGTCGCCGACTGGCAACGCAGCACCGGCGCATGCTCCCGCATCCAGCGGTAGTGCTCGTAAGGGTCGCCTTGCGAGCCGTCATCGACCACCTTGAACGGCTCTAGCCCCTCGGGCCAGTCCAGTTCGTGAGAATAGGCCGGAAGGCTCTTGGCCGTGAATGGGCAAATCTGCGGCGCGCTCTGCGGTGCGGCGGCCGGGGGAGCAGGTGGCGCTGCGACCATGGGTGCCGTCTTGCCTATCGCCATACGCCCTAGCGCCCGGCTCATCGTGGCCTTGGAATGGAGCGCATGCCGCGCAATCATGTCCCGCGCCGCGTTCAGGTCGCCCAGTTCGAAGGCGGCGACAATGTCCCGGTGCTGCTGGACGATATCGCCGACGATCTCGATCTGGTCGGTCAGCGCGCGAGCGATGTAGTCCTGCACGGCCAGTTGCCGGTAGAGCGCGATCAGTTGGTCGTTGCCGGAAGCTTCAATGGTGAACAGGTGGAAGGCATGGTTTGCCTCGATGTAGCGCGCAACGTCGGTAAAGCGCCGCCCGGACACAACCGGTGCCGTTGCCTCGGCGAGCTGGCGGAACGTGATCAATTGCTCGCTCGACAGCCGGCCCATGGTCAGCTGGGCCGCCCCGAGTTCGAGCGCCATGCGCAAATCGAAGGCTTCATCCACATCGACAGGAGCGATGCGCTCCTCGCCGGTCTGAACGACCAGGCCGGTGCCGGCAAACTTCTCGTAATAAAAGTTGCGCGGCGTCAGCCCTTCGGACGAGAGAAAGTTGCGCACCGCATCGACCATCGGCGGCGGCCCGCAGAGGTACACATCCGCATCGCCATCGTTAAGCTGAGAAGCGCTGATGTGGTGGGTCACATAGCCTTTGTTGGGGTGGGCACTGTCGGGGCTGGAGACGGTGCAGGCATAGGTGAAGTTCGGCAGCCGCTGCGCACAGGTTTCGAGCCGGTCGATGCCAACCAGATCCTCGTCGCTGTTCACACCAAGAATCATGTGGATCGGATACGGACTGCCGCCTTCCGCGACGATTTTGTCCAGCATCGACAGGAACGGCGCGAGGCCAGTGCCACCCGCCAGAAACAGCACCGGCCGCTCGATGGGGCGCAGGTAGAAGCTTCCCAGCGGGCCACGAAACTCGATTGAATCTCCTACTTTGGCGGATTCGCAAAGCCAGGTCGACATCGCCCCTTGACGCACATTGCGCACAAGGAAGGACAAACGCGGCTCGGACGGCCCCGAACTGAAGGAGTAGGAGCGGGTCTGATCGGTGCCGGGTACCCGGATGTTGACATACTGCCCCGCAAGGAAGCCGAGATCCGCGCGGTTCTCCAACTCGACCGAGAAGGCGATCGTGGTGTCCGACGCGCGTTGGCAGGCGACGATCCGTCCTTGGTGCGAGGACGGTCCGGTCCCCGAGACATCGGAATTCGTGGCGAGCTGGATCACGCAGTCGGAACGTGGGCTCATCTGGCAGGTGAGAACCTTGCGTGCGCTCGCCTCTTCCGGGCTGAGCGCATCTTCCACGTAGTCGCCCAGAGCGTAGTCGCCGGACTCGCAGACCGCCTTGCAGGTGCCACACACACCATCACGGCAATCGAGTGGAATATTGATCTTTGCGCGAATGGCGGCATCGGTAACACGCTCGCCCTCCTTGCACTCGATGAAGCGGGTCACTCCGTCCTCAAAACGGAGGGTTATCTGATGTGCCATGGCGGTGTCTCCTCTAGAGCCGCCCGACCATTCCGCTGCGCTGGCGGTTTGCTCGGGCGGGGCGGCGCGCGAGATAACCTCTTTCTCGCAAGCGCCCGGTGGGTTCAATGCCGCCAATTTAGAGCCTGAGCCGCGTCCTCCTCAACGGACAGAGTCGACGTTCACCCGGACAAAACGTGCATCGTGATGGAAGCCGGATGACCGGACTAATCCGGACCTCATTTGCCGGCTGAGTCCGGAAAATACCCATTGATCGCATTAATTCCGCCGCGCTTCGGAGCGGGATGATCGCCACTGCTTGTTCGCTGCGTGCGCCTATTGGCCGGGTCGGTCTACGTCACAGCGTGTTGCATTTCGAACGTCCCTTCTGGACCTAACGCGTATAACAATCGGGAGGCACTTCCCGAAGGACTGCCACGCCGGGTTGCACACGAAGAAGGCAGTTTGTCAGCTTATGTCGAGTGCCCTAGCGGTTGAAACAAATGTCAACCATTCGAACCTTCAGTACAACCCATGAATGTCCGGTTTGGGAAAAGGTAGAGGACCGCTCCGGGTCGCATGCTGCCGCTCGTAGCACGCACGGGTCGATCGCACGACGATGTGCAAGGTACGGCCCATCTCCAGCCGTTCGCGTGATACCGTGCGCGTTCCTCGGAAACCCAAGAGGAATCAGTTGCGCACACGGAATCGCGTTGTTCATCCTGTTCGGTACGCAACCGACCACGACCGATGACACCGGAGGTACGACGTAGTCGTGCGGGAAATGCCCCGAGATATGCTTCCTGCATGGAACTCGACCCCCGTGACCTCGATAAAATCAGTGCCGTCACGTTGCAGCACTACGACGCGCATGCGGAAGATTTCCGCGACGGCACGTACGACCACGACGTCACGCAGAACATCGCGGCGCTGCTGCACCATATCGAAGTCGAGCCCCCTCTTACGATCCTGGATTTCGGCTGCGGGCCGGGGCGAGATCTCAAGGCCTTCACCGCACTCGGCCATTGCGCGGTCGGCCTCGATGGCGCCGAGCGCTTCGTTGCAATGGCGCGTGACGCGACTGGCTGCGACGTCTGGCAGCAGGATTTCCTGCATCTCGATTTGCCGGCCGCGCACTTTGACGGCATTTTCGCCAACGCCGCGCTGTTCCACGTCCCGAGTCAGGCGTTGCCGCGCGTGTTGCGGCAATTGCACGCGACACTGAAGCTCGGCGGCGTGCTGTTCAGCTCCAACCCGCGCGGCACGAATCAGGAAGGCTGGAGCGACGGCCGCTACGGCGTCTACCATGATCTCGAAGCATGGCGACGATATATGGCGGGCGCGGGATTCGTCGAAATTGAGCATTATTACCGGCCCGCCGGCTTGCCGCGTGAACGGCAGCCGTGGCTAGCCAGCGTGTGGCGCAAGCCGGTCGCCTGAGACGCCAGGGGCTGTCATCGTATGCCCGCGTTGAGCTTGGCAGATGCTTGCGTTCAAACCGCTTTGATGCAGCGCAAAGCAGCCGATTTGCAGCACTGTCCACCGCGCAGAGCAACGGCCAGTCGTGGATCTCGCACAATCGGCAGAAGCGGGGACGCCTGCCGTCGGCCGCGACAGGCAGCGCGCGGCCGATGCTGTTGAAAAAGTCGCTGCTCGCTGCTTTCGATCCGCCGGCGAAGAATTCGACCTCTGAGATTGGCCTACAAACCGCTCGTGAACATCGGTTAAGGGTAAGAGACCCCTGAAAACCTTGCGGGAAAGACGGCGACCGACTTTTTCAAATGTGAGGGACTTCCCCAACCTGAGGCGACGTTGAAGTCGCACGGCATCGAGTGCCAGGATTGAGGTGTCAGCCATCAATCTGAACAGGAGGGGAAGTCATGGACCAGCTTACTACCGTCGGAATCGACCTGGCAAAGGATGTGTTCGCGATCTGCGTGCTCGACGTCACGGGCGCGGTGCTGCAGCGACGCGTGCTGCGACGCGAGGCGTTCATCCGATGGGCTGAACAGCTATCCCCGTGCCGCGTCGCGATGGAGGCCTGTGGTTCATCCCATCACTGGGGGCGCTGGTTCGCCGCGCGTGGTCACACGGCCCGGCTTATTCCAGCCGAGTTCGTCAAGCCGTTCAGGCCCGGTGGCAAGAATGATGCGGCCGATGCTGAGGCCATCGCCGTTGCGGCGCGGCAGCCGACGATGCGTTTTGTAGCGATCAAATCCGTCGAGCAGCAGGCGATCCTGGCCTGGCATAGCGTGCGTAATGGCTGGCAGGAGGAACGGACAGCATTGCTGAACCGCACGCGCGGGCTGCTGGCAGAATTCGGTGTGGTAATTGCTCGTTCTGCGGACCGTTTTTTCAGCGCGTTGCCGATCCTGATCGAAGACACCAGGCTGCCTGACCCGGTGCGTGCGATGCTGCTGGAGGTGCGCGAACAGCTGGCCGCGCTAAACCTGCGGCTCGCCCGCTGCGACCAGCAGATCGCCGCTCACGCCAGAAGCAGTGACGTTGCAAGACGCGCCAGCGAACTGCTCGGCGTCGGTCCGGTGACCTCAAGCGCGCTGGCCGCCACGGTGCCCGACGCGAAGGTCTTCAGAAATGGCAGACAGTTCGGTGCCTGGCTTGGCCTGACGCCTCGCCAGCACAGCTCGGGCGGCAGGACACGGCTCGGACATATCAGCCTGCGCGGCAATGTCTATCTGCGCACTCTGCTCGTTCAGGGTGCCCGAAGTACGTTGCAGTCGGCGCTGCGTGCCGATCCCACGCACGCAAGCCGCCTGCAACGATGGATCAGGCAACTCCATGAACGCAAGGGCTATCACAAAACGCTGATTGCGATTGCAAACAAGCATGCCCGAATGCTATGGGCGATGCTCGCCAGGGACGAACGCTACGATGCCGATGCCTGGCAACGCCACCCGATGCATCCGCCGTTACCGCCCGCTACCACCTGACCTGATTTCAGCATAACTCAACTACTGCTCGACGCGATAGCAAGACGAGGTCGGACCGAACAGGAGAAGAACCCGAGGATGCTGTTGGCGAGTCGCTACCGCATGAGGCTTACTGCCTCATGCCTGTTCGCCGGTTTTCAAATGGGGTTCTCCTGGGCGGCTCATATCATGGCCGCCCGATACGTTTCGGGCAACAAGGCCGTTTGCAAAGACGCAGTCTGTTCCTGGTATTGCTTCGACGCGACAGCAGCAGCCGATTTGAGGAAAATGAAATGACTACGCCAACCGGCCCACCTGCATGTGCGCGTCAAGTGTCTGCAAGCGTCAAAAAAATCGAACCCCGATCTTGACTCTCGGGCGAAGTCCTTGCAAACAGCATCGGCCATGAAGCGTCATTCGCCCGCATCGGCGCTCGGACATTCAGGCGTCGGATCCACCCATAGAAGCGGCCATTCGATTCACGATTGTAAATGTTGCCTTATCGGTCCCGTCATTCGAATATTGACGTTGGCCAGGCAGCTACGGCTCGCTTTTCTGACATTCGACGGTCGGCGGTCGGCGGTCGCGAATGACAGGTCCCGCAAAAGACGAATTCGTACTTTCGGCGCATAACCGGCATCCGAACCAGTTTCAGCACTGTCCTTGATTGCAGGGTCTGCAGTCATCCGACAGAGGAAATATTCTGATGCACCGCTACGATCTACCCAGGCAAGTCTACGGTCGAAGGGCACGCGACAACGGTGCAATCCCGGCTAGCTTCCATGAGTCTTCACCAACATCGGTCTGCGCCCGAAGAAAAAGGGAGGCATGCTCCATGGGCGCCGATCGCTCAAGAAACTTCCGCCGTTTCACTTGACTTCTATTTAGATGATGACTACCATCTAAATCAATAGATCGTCTTGGAGACGTCGCAGTCATGCGGAAATCGAGGATTGAAACTGCCGAGACCCGTCAGCGAATCATTGACGTCGCGGCACGCAAGTTTCGGCTCAACGGCATCACCGCGACGGGCCTCCACGACGTCATGTCCGACGCCGGGCTCACGCATGGCGGCTTTTATCGGCATTTCGAGTCAAAAGATCAACTGGTTGCCGAGGCGTGCGCAGTCGCGACGAAAAAGCTCGTTGTTACGCTGGAAGATGCCGCCAGCGAGAGCGACGGCGAAGATGGCTTTCGGGCCATCGTCGAACGCTATGTATCAACGATCCATCGCGACGACGTCGCGGATGGGTGTCCCCTTTCGGGAATGGGCAGTGAGTTGGCGCGCTGCGACGAAAACACCCGTGTTGCCGCCTCTCGAGGCTTTAGCAAGCTCATTGATCTGGTAGCAAAGCAGCTGGGTCGGCAGCGGTCGGACTCGACGGAGTCGAGGGCCGTCTTTGCAGTAGCGGCCATGATCGGCGCAGTCACTATGTCCCGAATCCTGACGGATAGCGATGCTTCGACATCGGTTCTGAATCACGTAAGGGAACATCTCGACGCAATTTAGGCGATACGGAGACTTCGCTATCGGTCGAACGCTTATCTTTTAGTGTGCATATGCACTTAAACAGAGGAAATGACACACATATCCTTGCGACGTCGGGCACCGGTATGAGCAGCGCCTTGCACCCGGGAAGAGTGCGCATACCTTCAGAACGGAGTATCAACATCATGCGACAACGCAAATATCTCGTTACGGCCGCCGCTGGCAAGACTGGCGTTCACACAGTTCGTCATCTTATCGAAGGCGGTCACAGTGTGCGGGCCCTTGTTCACAAGGAAGACGAAAGAAGCGAAGCACTTCGAAAGGCCGGCGCGGAGGTCGTGGTGGGCGATCTGCTTGAACATGACGACGTGATACGCGCCACGCAAGGTATATCGGGAGCCTACCTCTGCTATCCCGTGCGTCCAGGGTTCATCCAGGCAACCGCATACTTTGCGGACGCGGCGCGTCGCGCAGAGCTCGAAGTCGTTGTGAACATGTCGCAGATATCCGCCCGCGAAGACGCGAAGAGTCACGCGGCCCGTGATCATTGGATCGCGGAGCGTGTGCTGGATTGGTCAGGTGTGCCGACCGTCCACATCCGTCCGACGTTCTTCTCGGAGTGGCTGACTTTTCCGTGGGTGCGCGACCCCATCGTGAAGGAGGGGAAGATCACGCTTCCCTACGGCAACGGACGCCATGCACCGATCTCCGCCGAAGATCAGGCGCGCGCTATCGCCGCAATTCTCACTCAGCCGTCAACCCATATCGGTAAGACGTATCCGCTGTATGGTCCCGTCGATCTTAGCCAGCAAGAGATTGCCGACGCCGTCAGCCACGTGACGGGTCGCAAAGTCGTCTATAGCCCGACAAGCATTGAGGCGTATCGCAAGCATCTGGAAACATACGATTTGCCCGAATTCTTGATCCAGCACTTTATCGAAGTGGCAATCGATTACCAGAACGGCATCTTTGCAGGCACGAATGACTTAATCGAAAAGATCACGAGACAAGCGCCGCAGACCATCGAGGCGTTCGTTGCCGAAAACCGCTCGGCGTTCGAGGTGTAGTGCTCCCTTTGTTTTGTTCTTCATCGCCACCCGAGCTCACCACGAGGCAGCTTTTCTTGTATTCGATTGAGCTGCAACTACACAAAATAATGCGGTTTAGTGCCCTTCAATCGCCTGACTTGAACTACTGCGACGCAAGGGATGGCGGACTTGATGCTGTTTATCCAACTTGGAGAAGAATTATGTCAGCCAACAATGGTGGTCGTCACCCATTCCTTGACGACCTGACCGCGGATGCCGAATTAACAAGTACTGTCCTGCGCCGAGCCGTGTCGGGGCGTGAAAACATTAAGAAACTGATTGCTGCGGTCGACTCACTATACAAATCGCAAACGCCGACTTTCTTCGGTACCGTTGAGAATCGTAGCCTGCTTCAATACGCCGCGGAGCTTGGAAACGGAAAGACGCTCTGTGGAGTCGCCATTATCGAGCGGAACCCGGACGGCGGCGTTCCCCGCGTAAGCGTCACTTTCAGTCCCATCGACTCTGTCATGTCACTCGCTGCGCGGCTTGGGTCACTGCTTGAACAGGACCTTGGCCCAGACGTCTTCCTTTGATGCGAGCACACGTCTCGCGGGACATTCCCGGCAACGGCAAACAGTATTTGAGGATGTTCGTAACTCGTATCGCTATCCCACCATGACAGGAAAACTACCATGAAGCATTTCAGCAAGACGTCCAGCCTTCGTTTGAGTCTTATCGCGACTGGTTTCGCCGCGGCTTTCTACCTGATGCCCGCGAATGCAGCAAGCGTCAAGACCGCACCGGTGAACGGCATTTCGACCACATTCCAGACAGTACCAACCCAGTTCATCAATCTCGACGGCACGCGACTCGCTTATCGTCGATTCGGAAAACGCGGCGCTGTTCCGCTGGTGTTCTTCCAGCACTTCGTGGGCAACCTGGATAGCTGGGACCCCAAGGTCATCGATGGCTTCGCGCGTGACCGTGACGTAATCCTGTTCGACAACGCCGGAGTCGGCAGTTCAGGCGGTGAAGTGCCCACCACGATCGAAGCGATGGCAAAGGAGGCAATTGCCTTCATTCACGCGCTTGGCATCACAAAGACTGATTTGCTCGGTTTCTCGATGGGAAGTCTCGTCGCTCAGGAAGTAACCGCCGAACAGCCTGATCTGGTTCGCCGTGTCGTGCTGGTGGGGAGTGGGCCGCGAGGCGGCGCAGGCATGGCGACGCTGACTCCAGAGTTCCAGGGATTCCTGGCGAAGAAACGCACGCCGGAGCAGGACTTGTTGCTCGACGTATTCTTCACCCAGTCGGATGCATCGCAAGCTGCCGGACGCGCGTTTCTGACGCGAATCCACGCGCGAAAAGTGGATCGTGATGCTGCCGTCGACGCCAAGGTGGCTCCTGCCCAAGTTGCCGCTTTTGCAGCTTGGGGTGTCCCGAGTGCGGACTCCACCGCTTATCTCAAGGCGATCAAGCAACCGGTCCTTGTGGTCGCCGGCAGCAACGACATCGTCCACTACACGATTAACTCCTACACGCTGCAGCAGAACCTGCCGGATGCCCAGTTGATTATCTACCCGGACTCGAATCACGGAGCGCTCTATCAATACCCCGATCTGTTTCTGAAAGACGTGACTGTTTTCTTGAACCAGCCCGAGTAACAGCCGGCTCGCTCACCATCAGGTCACCAAGCCCGAGCTGTGCTGACGCGCAGTACGGGAACATCCGTCATTGCTCGCACTCCCAGGTAAGCGCCAATCCTGTCGCGGTTGCCAGGAACGAATCGATTCAAGATACGTTTCACACTTGCGCTGTCACCAATTCGCGACACGCATCATCCAAGGCTTCAGCTATTTCATTGCGCCCATAGCTGCTCGGGTTGCTTCCGGCTGAAGCCGTTGTCGGGCGAGGCTTACCCCCGCCGGTAAGCACCACCTTTTCACAGCGCACACTCAAACTCACGATTTCGTCTCCAAGGTAGGCGGGATGCCGCGCGGTGTCAGCCACACGAACACCACTACCATAGTATGGTCGGTGTGCGAAACCTTGGTTCGACTCGACCGTCCTCACGGGGCGTAACGTCGCTCGGCAGTGCCGCGTGCGTACCGGCCACCAGAAACGGGGCCGGATCGCACGCGAGCCTCGGCCATTGCGGCGCAGATTGCCGCGAAATTGAGGCAGTATCCGCGCACTGAGCGCTTTGCCAAAGGTTTGTGGCGGGTGGTGTTTCGCATACCAAAGATGCGAACGCAGTGCGATCACTGAAGCTGGGCGGCTTCGAAAGGGATGGGTTAGAATCACTGTATATTTATACAGTATCTACGTGAGCGATTCCGATGACCCCCGCTGCCGCCCTTTACACGCAGACACGTCCTCCTGACGAGCGCGCACGTTCGATAGACGCTCTACTCGACTCAACTATGTATCCCGCCTTGGGGGGAATAACGCTGTGGCGAGCTTCGCAGCTGGCCGCCGGCTTCGATCGCGTGGTGTCGTGCGGCCATGCCGCGCTGGCCGCCGAACTGCCGGGCGGTGGCTGGCCCGCGGGCGCGCTCACCGAACTGCTCACACCGCAGCCGGGCTGCGGTGAACTGCGTCTGCTGCGGCCCGCACTGGCGACCGTCGGATCCCGCCCCCTGCTCCTGCTGCAGCCGCCGCACCGGCTGCAACCGGCCGGTCTGGCGTGGCTGGGCATTCCCGCAGCGCAGGCCTGCGCGCTGCATACGCCGCGCACGGCTGACGCGCTGTGGGCCGCCGAGCAGATCCTGCGTGCCGGAACCTGCGGCGCCCTGCTCTTCTGGCAGGCCGAAGTCCGGCAGGAAGCGCTGCGGCGCCTGCATCTGGCCGCGCAGGCCTCCGACACCCTGCTGTTCCTGTTTCGCCCGCTCGCGGCCGCCCAAGCGACGTCGCCGGCGCCACTGCGACTTGCGCTGCGAGCCGCCAGGGGCGGTATTGAAGTGACCTTCGTCAAGCGCCGCGGACCGCAGCGCGACGAACCCGTTTTCGTTCCTCTCGTACCTTCACCTGCCCTGTTGAGCCGATATGCAACTCTGGATCGGCGTACATCTGCCGCACCTCGCCCTCGAGTCGTTTCTCCCGCGCTGGTCGATGCCACGCAATGAGGGCGGGTTTGTCGTGCTGGAGAAGGACCGCGTTGTCGCGCTCGACCGCGCGGCGCACTCGGGCGGGATCGTGCCCGGCATGCGCCGCGGTGGCGTGTTGACGCTCGTCCCCGACGCGGTCATCCGGGAACGTGATCTCACCCGTGAAGCGGAGCTTGTTCGTGGCATGGCTTTCGCCCTGCTGCAGTTCACCCCGCACGTGGTGCTGGCGGAGGAATCGGTCGTGCTGGCCGACGTCTCGGCGAGCCTGCGGCTCTTCGGCGGCATTCGACCACTGCGCCGGCGGGCGCGCGAAACGGCGACCGCGTTCGGCGTGACCGCGACACTCGCCGTTGCACCGACGGCGCAGGCCGCGTGGCTCTTCGCCCGAGCGTCGGGTGGCATTGCGCTCACATTGCGATCCGTCGATCGCGCCCTGCGTCGCGTGCCGTTACCTGCCCTGCCGCTTGCGCGCCCCTACGCCGAATGGTTCGACGGACTGGGATGCGAAACGGTCGACGACGTCCGGCGATTACCCCGCGCAGGCCTCAAGAAGCGCTGCGGCACGGCGCTGCTGGATGCGCTCGATCGCGCGACGGGCGCGGCACCGGAACTGTACGAATGGCTGGAGTTGCCCCCCGCCTTCAGCGCGCGGCTCGAGCTGCCCGACCGGATCGAGCATGCGGAAGCCGTGCTGTTCGCGGCGCGGCGGCTGATCCTGCAGATGACCGGTTGGCTGTCGGCGCGACAGCTGGCGATCGCGCGGTTTGTACTTGAGCTCGAGCATGAACGCGGGCGCGCGGCGGTGCCGCCGACGGCAATCGAAATCGCGCTTGGCGAGCCGACGTCACGCGAAGAACACCTCGTGCGCCTGCTGAAAGAACGGCTGGGCCGCGTCGAACTGGCCGCGCCGGTCATCGCCGTTCGCCTCGATGCAAAGGACGTCCGCGAAGCGGACACGCCGAGCGAATCGCTGTTCCCGGAGCCCGGCGGCTCGCCGCAGGATCACGCGCGCCTGATGGAGCTGCTCGTCGCCCGGCTCGGCGTGCAGAACGTGCTCAAGGCGGCTCCGGTTGCCGACCACCGCCCGGAAGTCGCCGCACGCTGGCTTCCCATCGGCGAGACCGCCAGACCCATGTTGCCGCCGCCAAATCTTCCGCGACCCACCTGGCTTCTCGACAACCCGGTGCAGCTCATCATGCGCGGCCACCGCCCGTTCTACGGCACGCCGCTGCGCATGGTCTCGCCGGGCGAACGGATCGAGGTCGGCTGGCAGGATGGGCATCCGGTAACGCGAGACTATTTTGTCGCGGAGTCCGAAGACGCGGTGCACTACTGGGTCTTCCGGGAGCGCGTAAGCGCCGTCGAGGAACGCGAACCGCGCTGGTTCCTGCATGGCCTGTTCGGGTGATCGCCCATGGCGCCGACCTACGGCGCACTGCCCGACTATGCGGAGCTGCAGTGCGCGTCCAACTTTTCCTTTCTGCACGGCGCATCGCACGCCGAGGATCTCGCCGCTCGCGCCGCGCAGCTCGGGTATGCCGCGCTGGCTGTCACGGACGAATGCTCGCTGGCCGGCGTCGTGCGCGCGCACGTCGAGGCGAAGAAGGCCGGGCTGCCTTTCATCGTCGGGTCGCACTTCCACCTGACCAACTCCGACGGCTCACCGGCCCTGTCATTCACCGCACTGGCGATGACGCGCGAAGGCTACGGCAACCTGTCCGAGCTAATCACGCTCGGGCGCATGCGTGCCCACAAGGGCAGCTACCGGCTCGCCCCGATGGATCTGGCGCACCCGGAAAAGCCCTTTGGTCACATGCGGGGACTGCCCGAGTGCGTGGCGATCCTGTCACCGGACTACCCCGCCGATGAAGACAGACTGGATACGCAGGTCGAGTGGTTCGTCCAGACCTTCGGCGATCGCGCATGGGTTGCACTGACATTGCACGCGCGTGCAATGGACGATATTCACCGCGGCACCGTCGAACACGTCGCGGCGCGTCACGGCGTTCCCGTCGTCGCGACCGGCGCGCCCGTCATGCATGTGCGCTCACGCAAGCCGCTGCAGGACGTGCTGACGGCGATCCGGGTCGGCAGACCGGTCGCCGAATGCGGCTATGATCTCGCGCCCAACGCTGAGCAGCACCTGCGATCGCGTCTGCGGCTCGCCAACCTATATTCACAGCGCACGCTCGGGGAGACGCTGCGAATCGCTCGCCTGTGCAAGTTTTCACTCGACGAGCTGCGCTATGAGTATCCCGACGAGCTGGTGCCGGCCGGTCATACGCCGACAAGCTACCTGAGACAGGAGACCTACATCGGCGCACATCGCCGCTGGCCGGCGGGTGCCCCCCATCAGGTGCAACTGCAGATCGAACACGAACTCGCGCTGATCGGGGATCTGCGATATGAACCGTACTTCCTCACGGTCTACGACATTGTCCGGTTCGCGCGCAGCGAGGGCATCCTGTGCCAGGGGCGTGGCTCTGCGGCCAACTCGGCCGTGTGCTTTGCTCTTGGCGTGACCGAGGTGGATCCTGCGCGCTCGTCGATGCTGTTCGAGCGGTTCATCTCGAAAGAGCGAGGTGAGCCGCCTGACATCGACGTCGATTTCGAGCATCAGCGCCGTGAAGAGGTCGTGCAGTACATCTACCGCAAGTACGGGCGCGATCGGGCAGCACTGACGGCCGCCGTGACGACGTACCGTCCACGAAGCGCACTGCGCGAAGCTGGCAAGGCGCTCGGCGTGGATCCGGCGATCGTCGATCGCGTCGCGAAGGCTTACCAGTGGTTCGACTCAAGCCGCGATCTGCTCAACCGCTTCGCCGAGGCCGGTCTCGACCCTGATGCACCGCTGATCGTGCAGTGGGCGAATTTCGCGGCGGTGCTGCTGGGCTTTCCACGACATCTGTCGCAGCACAGTGGTGGTTTCGTGATCAGCCGCGGTAAGCTGTCGAGGCTGGTGCCGATCGAGAACGCTGCGATGGCCGACCGCTCGATCATCCAGTGGGACAAGGACGATATCGAGGCGCTCGGCCTGCTCAAGATCGACGTGCTCGCACTTGGCATGCTGTCGGCCATACGCCGCGCACTCGACATCATTTCAGAAAAGCGTGGCGAGCCGTTCGAACTGCAGGACATTCCTGCCGAAGATCCCGACACCTATGGGATGATCTGTCGCGCCGATACAGTTGGCGTATTCCAGATCGAATCGCGCGCGCAGATGAGCATGCTGCCCCGCCTGCAGCCGCGCTGCTTCTACGATCTCGTGATCGAGGTGGCGATCGTACGCCCGGGCCCGGTGCAGGGCGGCATGGTGCATCCCTACCTGCGCCGGCGGCAGGGACTGGAGCCCGTCACCTATCCGAGTCCGCAGATGGAGCAGGCGCTATCGCGCACGCTCGGCGTGCCGATCTTTCAGGAGCAGGTGATGCAGGTCGCGATGCTCGCGGCAGGATTCACTGCTGGCGAGGCTGATCAGTTGCGTCGCGCGATGGCCGCATGGCGTCGCAAGGGCGGACTCGAAGCCTACTACGATCGCATCGTGAACGGGATGCTCGAGCGCGGTTACGACCGCGAGTTTGCCGAGGCCATCTTTGCGCAGATCCAGGGCTTCGGCGAATATGGCTTTCCGGAGAGTCACGCAGCGAGCTTCGCGCTGCTGGTCTACGCGAGTGCGTGGCTGAAGCATCATGAACCGGTCGCGTTTCTCGTCGCGATGCTCAACAGCCAGCCGATGGGTTTCTATTCACCGTCACAGCTCGTGCAGGACGCCAGGCGCCACGGTGTGAAGGTGCTGCCAGTCGATGTGACGCTCAGCAACTGGGATTCGATTGTCGAGGGCGACTCGACGCGCGCGCCGGTACGCCTCGGCATGTCGCTCGTTCGCGGCCTGAAGGAAGAAGCCGCTGCGCGCATCGAGCTCGCGCGCGCAGTGCGGCCCTTTACCGATGTCTCCGATCTTGCACGACGCGCGCAGCTCGATCGCAAGGACCTGCAGGCGCTCGCGGCGGCCGACGCGTTACGCTCGCTCGCCGGCGACCGGCGCGCAGCTCTGTGGCATGCGGTGGCTGCGGTACCGGATCGGGATCTGCTGCGCGGCGCGACTGATGACGACGCGACGCCGGTCCTCGCGCCGATGACGGAAGGCCAGCAGATCGCCAGCGATTACCGGACCTTCGGTCTGACACTCGGCCGGCACCCGCTGGAACTGCTGCGCCCTCGCCTGCTTGCACAGCGCCTGCTGCCGGCGTCGACGCTGGCCGGATTCCGGAACGGGCAGCTCGCACGTGCCTGCGGCATCGTGACGGTCCGGCAGCGGCCGGGCACGGCCAAGGGTGTGATGTTTGTCACGCTGGAGGATGAGACCGGGCAGGTCAACGTCATCATCTGGCCGTCCCTGCTCGAAAAGCAGCGACGCGAAGCGCTCGGCTCGTCACTACTTGCCGTGTACGGCGTCTGGCAGCGTGAGGGTGAAGTGCGCCACCTCGTCGCGCATCGACTGGTCGACGTGTCCCCGCTGCTCGGCTCGCTCGTCACGTCGACGCGAAACTTCCATTAAGAACCGGCGTACCATATTCGCGCACATTCCTTCAAGGAGAGCCACCATGTGCTATTCAGCCCAGATCCAGGCGGACTACCGCAAGTACGTCAGGATGTTTGGCGCACATATGAGCATCCGGGAATTCGCGCAGCTTTACTGGGAACGCGCCGAGGGCAGCAACGTCAAGATTCCGAAGGCGATGGACGCCGCGTTCTCGGTGCCCCAGACCGACGAGGAACGGCGGATCAAGGAAGCGATTGACCGGTTCGCCCGCGACCAGGTCCCAAAGCTGGAGCAGGAACTGTTCAAACAGCGCGCGCGACTCGCCGACGCGGAACGCACCCTGCAGAGCAAGACGACGAAGGCCGCCACCGAAAGCAAACGGATCGCAACCAGCAAGATCGATTCGACGTTGCGCGGGCTCGACGATCTCCGTCGCACCGAACTGAAAGACCGCGATTCGCGAATTTTCCCCGGCAACTATGCTCCGGTGATGGTCATGGAAGACGGCAAGCGCGTCATCAAGCCGATGCGATATCACTGTCGCCCGGCTGGCAAGCCTGCATTCTACGACAAGAAATATCCCGGGACCTACAATGCCAGGTTTGACAACCTGGAAGGCTTCTGGAAGGGACTTTTTGGATATTCGCACGGTCTTATCGTCGCGAATGCGTTCTATGAAAACGTGAAGCGACATCGACTGGAAGGGCGCGAGCTCGCTGAAGGCGAACTGGAGGAAAACGTGGTCCTGGAGTTCAAGCCACAGCCCGCTCAGGACATGCTCGTCGCCTGCCTGTGGTCGCACTGGCAAAGCCCTGGCGAGCCTGATCTGCTCTCCTTTGCTGCGATCACCGATGAGCCGCCGCCGGAGATTGCCGCTGCGGGTCATGATCGCTGCATCATCCCGATCAAGCCGGAGAATATCGACACCTGGCTTTGCCCCGAGCCCAACAATCTCGCGGCACAGTACGCGATTCTGGACGACCGCCATAGACCGTACTACGAACATCGAATGGCGGCCTGAGCTGGTCGGATCGTGACGACACTGAACTTGCGCATTGCTTGCTGCCAGTCGGGCGTTGCCGGCGCCCCGTCCAGGAGGTCTAACGGTCTACAATTTTGCCCACCCACTTCACACGTGATCGTCACCACGCGAATTCGTCAGGAAAGCCCCCTGCCCTTTCACACACCTCCGAAGGACGCATTTTTCCGGCAGGTCCGCAATCCATTACGCGCCAATTGCATTCGCGGTGCTCGGCGCCCATACTGTCTCGTAATGCAACCAATTTGAGGTGCGTTACGGGATGGCTAAGTCCCCTGTCATTGAACAACATCAGCTTCGTCATGCGGTAAAGGTGGCCTCCGTCACGGGGCAAAACGCGAAACGCGACGTTGCTTTGCTCCTTGTGTTCTATGGAACCGGTCTGACGCCAAACGAGGTAGCAAAACTTCAAGTGTCCGACTACCTCATGCCGGATGGGCGTTGTGTCGTAGAGGCAAGCTTGCGGTCCGAAATTGCGTTCAACGGCAAGCGGCGACCGCTGCTGTGGGCCAGTCAGAAAATCTGTGCTGCCATTGACGACTACCTGCAATCCAGATTGGATGCGCGACACGCCGTGACTACCTCGATAGCTGCATTCCGTGGGCTGGACCCCAATAGCCCGCTGTTCCTGACTGGGGACGGCGAGCCATTCAGCTTTACGCGTCGGACGACGCCCGCGGGCGCGGTTAGCTATTCGTGCGAGTCATTGACCGAAATTGTGCGGCGGCTTCATCAACAGGCCGGCATCGAGCACGGCAACGCCAGCGCCGCGCGCCGCACTTTTGTTGTCAGACTGCACCGTGACGGACGCTCGCTGAAGCTCATACAACAATTGATTGGAGTTTCCAGCCTATCTGCCGTTAAACGTTTGATAGACGGCGATCCGGTTAGGCTGGCGTCGGTGGTAAGTGGAGTGATTTGACCGTCACGATCGAACGGTCCATGTCGACGGCAAAGGAAAAGCGATATGAAATTCATCCCTATTGCGCTATCCCTGATCCTCACTGGCTGCGGCCAGACATCGCATGATGCTTCGCCCACGGCATCAGGCCACTACCAACTGGCTGTGGATAGCGGCGGCAATGCGTGGAGATTGGATACGAACACGGGCGAAATGAAGCGTTGTTGGCAAGGCACCCCACCAGCAAAAACGGCGCCGAGTTGCTATACCGCGACTCAGGAGTGACGCGATCCCCACGCGCCTAACGCTAGGAAACGCGAGGCAGAATCGTCGTCGTAGCAGCACAAGACCCATTATCGACAGGGAAAACATGAATCGATCGATCATCGTGGTCGCGCTGATGCTTGCCGGGTGTGCATCACCGGCGGTTTTTCGTGACCCCAAGACGGGGCAAGTGGCTCAATGCAATGCAACAACGCCGGGAATTTTCCCGATCATCGCGCAACACGAGATTGACGATTGCGCAGCAGCTTATGGGCGCATGGGCTGGCAGAAGCAGTAGAGACGACTGGTGCATGGAAAAGACGGAACTGCGGTATCACATACTAAAAATTGGAGCTTTCGCTATGGCGCGTCGAAGATATCAACGAAGAAGTCACTTAGCTGAAGCGATAAATCGGTCGAGCCCTGGCTGGCAGATATTTTGGGCTGTTGTGGTGGTACTAGCGTTTATGTTCTCTATGGTCATGTATTTCTCTCATTGAGACGATCGGGAAAAGCCATGCACCGCTTTCAATACCGAGCGTACTACGCGTACAACGGCCCCTCGAAAGTCGAGCCGTTCCGCAGCGAACTGTCCGCGGAGGAAGTCGAGGACGCGCTGTCATCGTTTTCTCGCCACCTCGAGCATTACCTCAAGCCGGGGGCGGTCGTTGAAGCTGATGAGTACGAGCCTGGGGCGCGCGACCGCGTGTTCAGCGTTGAGACGGACAGCGATCGCGCAGCGACGAACGAAGCTGTCGCAAGTTGCCTCACCAGCTTCGATTTGTACGCTGACGTCCTCTAGAGGGTGTTAGGCACTTTTGTTAAGGGTTGCAAAGTGAACAAGCATAAGCACGGAGAATACGACGAAGTGCAAACCGGCCAGGGTTTCGGGCAATCGCTCATAGTCTCTGGCCAATCGTCGGAAGCGGTTGAGCCAGCCGAAGCTGCGCTCGACCACCCAGCGGCGCGGCAACAGCACGAAGCCCTTTTTCGCCTCCGACAGCTTGATTACCTGAAGCTCGATTCCTTCATCGAGTGCTGCCTGCGCAGGCTCTTCGCCGGTGTATCCCTGGTCGGCGAACGCCACCTTGACCGTCTGGCCCGTGGCCTGTTGAACCTGACGCGCCAGTTCTCCGACCTGCGCGCGTTCCTGTTCGTTGGCCGGCGTAACATGCACAGCAAGCAATTGCCCCAAGGTATCAACCGCCATGTGGACTTTGCTGCCGCGTTTGCGTTTGTAGCCGTCGTAACCAGCCCGAGGTCCACTCTCGCAGGTCGACTGCAGCGTGCGCCCGTCGAGAATGACCGCGCTGGGCTGGCCCTGACGGCCCTGCGCAACCCGGATGATCGAACGCAGGTCATTCACCATGGCCTCGAAGCAGCCTGCCTGAATCCAGCGCTGCGTCTGCTGGTAGACCAGTTCCCACGGTGGAAAGTCATTGGGCAACAAACGCCACGGCGCACCTGCGCGTACGATCCACCGCAGCGCGTTGAACATCTCGCGCAGTTCGTAACGGCGTTGCGGTGCGTCCTTGTTCATCAAAGTCAGGTACGCAGCGGCGAAGTACCACTCTTCGTCCGACACATCCGTTGGGTAGGGCCTGCGTTTTTTCATCCTGCCAGGATACCAGGTCCGACCAAAAGTGCCTAACACGCTCTAACAAATTGGACCGGAAAAGGGCGCTTACCATGTCACTCGCATCGCTGGACCCTCTGTTCGTGCGTAGAGTTTGTTTGCTGTGCTGCCACTGTGCTCGCAACATTGCGTATTACCGTGTGGGCTTCGCGAACGAGGACGGAACTGGCGACCTAAAGCAGGGAACACAGTTCGGTGCAACGGTGAACGGGAATATGCTAGACATCGCAATCCTCGAATGGTGCAAGCTATTTGCCGATCGTAACGCTCGCCATCACTGGAAGCGTGTTATTCGGGGCGATGCCGAGCAGCGACGCTTCCTTGCCGATCTGCTTCGCGATGCTGGCTTAGATCTTCATGCGTGGACGCGTTACCTAGATGCTGTGCGGGTCTACCGGGACAAATTTGTTGCTCATCTAGACGACCAAAACGTCATGAATATCCCCACGCTGGAGGTCGCGTTGAAATGCGTGCAATTTCTTTATTCGCACATGCAAACAAATTACCCAGCATCGATCTTCACGATACCCCATCGTGCAAACCTGCCACATGATCTCGCGGCCTACTACACCGATTGCCGCGACGAAGCACGTACGGCTTACGCCTAGGAAAAGCCGGTGCGTCCGGCGTAAAGGAGCGATGCGTGATTATCAGGATTGAAGTTTCGGATGCAGAACTCGAAGAAATGGAATGCACCTCGCTCGAAGAGTTTGAGGAACAAATGCGCGACCAGCTCGATAACGGCGTTGTGACCAGCGACGGTGGTGCTGGATCTGACTGGATGGCGGAGTACGAACTCGAAGTCGTCAAAGTCGACTGACCACAGTCTGGAAAAGCTAGACTTTGAGCACGGTAGGTCTGCGCGCCCCGGGGGATTCTAATGAAAGAATCGAAAGAGACGGTTATCTTCAACGAAGGCAACGTGACTGTGACGGACGTTCGGTTCATTACGCCGCATGAAACTTTTGCAATGAGCGGCGTGACGTCGGTGCGCAAGTTGCGCGAGGAACCGAAGCGCGCGGGGATGCTCTGTCTCTGCCTCGTCGGTGTCATCTTCGCTGCCTTCGGGACTAATCTGGCAATGCATGTCATTGGCGCCTTTGTCGCGATCGCCGCGTTCACGGCAGCCGCCACCCGAAAGCCGACGCTCTTCATCGTCATCAAGACCGCATCGGGTGAATCACGCGCGCTCATAAGCACGAGCAACGAATTTATCGACCGCGTAGTTGGAGCGGTCAACGACGCCATCGTCGTCCGCGGCTGATGACGACCGCTGCTCGATTTGACAACCGGGAAAAGCTGGTGTGGCCGTATTCCAAGGGTCGCGCTACGAATGCGAGACAACCAAGTGAACAGACTGGAGAAATGAGTGGCAAGCTACCGTGAACTTCTGAAGCAACGTGAGGCACTGCAAAGGCAAATTGACGCCGCGCAAGAGCAGGAAGTCACTGCTGCGATCGAAAAGGTTCGCGAGATCATCAGCGAGTACTCGCTGACGCCGGAGCAGGTATTTGCTCAACCCAAAGGCAAGCGCGGGCCGAAGTCGGGGATCAAACCGGCGAAGTATCGCGATCCAGTGTCCGGTGCTACATGGAGCGGCATGGGACGTGAGCCGTTGTGGATCAAAGGGCAGTCGCGCGAGCAGTTTTTGATTAACCCCTGAGCCCACGGAAAAGGAGCTAACGCAGATGGCCGACCAAAGAATTATCGATGCAATGCGCGCGTGGATGCAGGTAGACACGTGGCATACCAACCACCCGATGGATGAGAAGCGCTTCCATCAAGCGCTGCATGAAGCATTCACGGCTGTGGGCAGGCCGTTGAGCGCCGACGATATGCTTGATGCTCTGAAAGAGCTTGGTCAGCAGCTAGGTCGGCCCGTCAACGACGCGCAATATTTTATTCCTCGTATTGAGGAGCGCGTCAGAATCGCCGAGCGGATCGGAGAGTATCTGCACGATATCGGTAAGTTATAGGACGGAACGTACCGGCGAGTCCGATGGATCGTGGCGCTATACCGAGGAAAGGCGGCGCTAGGCTGTGACCGTTAAACGCTAACAAATAAACCGTAGAGACCACATGGAAAATTCTTCGAACATCACCACCACTGACGTATCGCCTTCTGGAAGCACGTTGGCAAATGTTAAGAAGGACGGCGATGACCCGTTCGGTCTTGCTCGTGCCGCCGAAAGCATTCGGCATGCGCTTGTCGATAGCACTGACATTCGCGAGCGGGAAAAGACCTTGCGCGACGGGAACGTACACGCGCAGAAGATGAAAGAACTCAATGATGCGGAGTCGGAGCGTAAGCGCACCTTTAAATCCAATTGGGTCGTGGCAGGAGCGTTTTGCTTTTTTCAGGCGCTAATTGCTCTCTACGGCTTCAAGTCAAACAACGTGACATACATCCTCACCGCCGCTAACGGGTTTGGTGGATTTTTCATCAGCCGGAAATTCTAACAGGCAAGAAACACGCGGCACTCTGCCGAAGGGGTATCTGATGAAACTCGGCTCGCGATGGCTTGGATGTGTGATGTTTCTTGTCCTTTCGCACGTCCAAGCACAAGTTAGTGGCGGCTGTTGTTGATTTCGCGAGACGATCTCGCCGCCCGAAAAAGCGCCCAGTGTTTGATTCCGCATCAACGCGTGATCGCGCAGTCCTACGGCAGGTCGTCGTTCGAAACAAGCTGGCGAAAATCATCCCCACGAGAGACATACTAAAGGCAAATTCCATTATGCTGGCGATCGCGCTATCGGCGCATTGCGGCCACTGTCCGACCAAAAAACTAGGGGAACCCGGAAGCATGGAATATCAACATTACTCGATACGAAAGATACTCGACGCAGTCGTAAGCGGTGAAATTCGAATTCCCGCGTTCCAGCGTGGCTTCGTGTGGGAGATGGATCGCGTCGCCTACCTTCTTGATAGTATCTACAAAGGATATCCGTTCGGCTCACTGCTTTTTTGGCGAACCAAGCACCAGTTGACGACAGAAAGGAACTTGGGCACGTTCACCTTGCCCGAACCCCATGTTGATTATCCAATTGACTACGTGATCGACGGACAGCAACGGCTAACGTCGGTTTTCACTGTCTTCCAGACAGAACTGAAAGCCGAACCCAACCCCGATTGGGCCGACGTTTACTTCGACCTTGAGGCTGGGGCGAACCCCCAGGACAGTGCGTTCATCGCAATATCACCAGCCGACGGCTACGATAAAAACCGTTACTTCCCGATGAACGTTCTTTTCGACTCGGTTAAGTACCGTCTGAACACGGAACATCTCGACGCGAAAAAAATTGAACTTGTTGATAGGCTTCAAGAGCGGTTCAAAGAAGCACAACTTCCTGTTCAGGTCTTGAAAAGTGAAGACCGATCAAGTGTTGCGATCGTCTTCGAGCGAATCAACCACTTGGGTGTCGCACTGGATACCTTGCAACTGCTTTCTGCTTGGACATGGAGCGATGACTTCGACCTTCTCGACAAATTCAGGGAGCTAAAGGAAGAGCTTTCGGACTTCGGGTTCGCCGGCGTTGGCGACGATGCCGACCTCGTACTCAGTTGTGTGGCCGGCATCCTCACACATGAGCCGGGACCAGAAAGACTTTTGGAGTTGAACGGAGCGGCGGTACGGGACCAATTTTCGGTAGTTGAGAACGGCATCCGTGGAGCAATCGACTTTCTAAGAACGCAACTGAAGGTTGTTCATTTGAAGCTGCTTCCGTACCCTTCGATGCTCATTCCGTTAGCCGTGTTTTTTGCCGAAGCCGATGGCAAGGAAATCGTCTTCGGTGGTGACAGCTTCCAGACAATCAAGCGGTGGTTTTGGCGGACGTGCTTCTCAGCTCGATACACCAGCCAAACACGCAAAACTACCATCACTGACATTGAGCAAATGGTCAAATTGAAGGCGGGGGAAGCCACTACGCTGGATCATATTGACGTTACGGTTACGCCCGATTTCTTTCACAGCACATTTAGAGTTGGCGCGGCAGCCACAAAGACGTTCGTGTTGCTTTTGGCGAATAACGACCCACGGAGCCTTCTGTCTGGAAAGAACATAGACCTCGATAAGGTTCTGCAACGCTACAACCGTTCCGAGTTCCATCACATCTATCCGCGTGCCTTCCTGCGTGAGCAAGGTTTCGCCGACGGAGAAATTAATGTGCTGGGCAACTTTTGCTTTCTCAGTGCGGCCGAAAACAAGAACATTGGTCGCAAACGGCCGTCGGTATACGTGAACGATTTAGCTGGCGATGCTGCACTTAGCGAACAGACTCTTGCAACGGCTTTTTGCGACGCAAAACAGTTTGATGACAATTACAAGCCGTTCCTAGCTGCAAGATGCGCGCGGCTCGTCGACTTTGCGAATCAGCTAACAACTTAAGGGTCACCGTCCGGCTAAAAGGACGTGGAAGGTTGAGTACAAACAATCTTGGAAACGGGCGCGGGCCGGGTTTCGTTTTGGTCCGTATCTCCTACAGCGATCTTTCAGTTACTGAACGTATTGGCTACGCAGAGGGACTGGTCGACGGGTTGTTGGTGTCGTCCGTACTCACCGGCTCGGACCGCAATCTCGACATGCTGAGTGGATGCATATACGGGATGACCAACGAGCTGGTGGTCGCAATCTTTGACAAGTACCTTCGCGACAATCCGAAGTACTGGCAACGAGCGTCAATTGGACGCGCTTGCGTGTTTCGCTTCGGATATATTTAACGGCCGACCGCGGCCTCGCTGACACAGAGAGCCATGCGTTCGATACGATGAAGTGTCCGGACGGCTTTCGTGAGCTCATAGGAGCCAGGCAAAACGTTCTCCCAAAGCTGGAAGCCTGCTTATCAAGAGCTGAAGGCTGATCCCTAGCTTGCAATGACGGCAGAGCAAGCCGAGAAGACTCTCGGAGAGCGCCGCAAGGTCGGCCTCAGAATGGCACGAAGGGTTGTCTACTTAACTTATTGGCGAGACATATGACGCACGGATCGACCTACTATGAAAGCCGGGGATTTTGCATATATTGCGGTGAGACGAAAAACCTGTCGGACGAGCATATCGTCCCGTTTTCATTGGGCGGTGTGCACGTCCTGCGGAAGGCGAGCTGTGCCCGATGCGCCGATATCACGAAGAAGTTCGAACAGAAGGTTAGCCGGGACCTTTGGGGAGACGCGCGCGCTGCGTTCAACGCTCCGACTCGACGAAGAAAAGAGCGCAAGACGCACATCGAAATTGAAGACCGCAAGAATTTCCGTAAGACCTTGAAGTTCCCAGTGGGTGAATATCCCGCCGGGTTCGTCTTTTACAAGATGACAAAAGCAGGATTTCTCCTAGACTTGCCCGATGATGTAGATCTGACCGTTCACTGGCAAATGTCCGTGATTGACGATTCTGGCCGTCGCGAGAGGTTTCTGGATAAGCACCCTGACAACCTACTCCTAAAATTTCGACATGTACCATATGACTTTGGCCGGATGCTGGCGAAGATCGGGTACGGACAGATTTTGACTTCGCTCGATCCCAGCGATTTCAGACCTATTTGCCTGCCGTACATCCTTGGCACGAAGACGAACGTATCGTTTGTTGTTGGCGGTTCAATGGATGACCAAGCTCCAATGGATGTCGGATATAGCTTGGGGACGGCAGGCTTCGGCAGCCTACAGCGATTCATTCTCGTTGCCACCATACGTCTCTATGCCAACACTGCGTCACCCGTTTATCACGTTGTGGTTGGCGACATCGAAGGAGAGGAAAACGTACGACGCGTTATGCAGAAGCTCGAGCTGGAAGAAGGGGCTGATAACGTGGTCTTAGGCGATCACGGGGATGAACATTG
Organism: Paraburkholderia sp. FT54; assembly: GCF_031585635.1. Lineage (NCBI taxonomy): Bacteria > Pseudomonadati > Pseudomonadota > Betaproteobacteria > Burkholderiales > Burkholderiaceae > Paraburkholderia > Paraburkholderia sp. FT54. The sequence goes on from NZ_CP134198.1 coordinate 377,066, forward strand.
GTCACCGGTCAAACCCTTCTAACTTGGGAAAACTCGTTCGGGCAACGCTGGTCAACGGACCGGGCGATTGGCCGTTCTAACCCGGAAGCGGCCGTCGAGGAGGTGTCAAGGCGAACGGCAGTAGCGGGTCGAGGCTGTGTGAAAACACGTGTTGAATGTGATCGTCAAAAAAATCGACCCGTCAGATCGCGCTGTATTGGCTTGGTAGCAACTCGGGAAGGGTAAAGCGACACCCGAAAACCGAGTACTTTTGCGTTTTCACACAGCCTCGGTCGGCAAGGAGCATTCGATTTTCTCGATAGCGGCCATTCGCGACCGACAGATCTGACCGGTCGCGAATGACGGGATTGGCCGATCAGCGGGCGTATCGGGCAGCGCCGGTGAGGGCAGTAACGCGGGTCGGATGGGTCCGTTTTGACATAACACCCGCCGGCAAACTTGCACATGATGTCGGTATTATCGCAACGTCGCGGCTCGCGGAATTCACCTTCACGTTCTCGGTTCCCCGTTGATAGGCCATCCAGATATAGATGGATCGTGGTTCAGTGTCGCATATGTAGCCGCGACCACCGCGCCCGTGCGGTCAGCGCAGCAGCGTTGGGCACGATGTCATCGGGGCTCGATATGGCCAAGCCGCGTTTAATGTGGTCTACGCTTGGCGTTCGGCTCGTTTGTGTCGCCACCGACGTGCTCGTGTCGCCCCTGTCGGACTTCGATCCAGTCGGGATGCGAGCCCCGTGAAGGGCCTACTGCGTGCAAGGGGAAAATCGTCAGCGTCAGGTGACACTCTTCAGCGTGTGACCGATAATGGCTGGGTTCATACACTCAAGATCATCGCCTGCTATTTTATGCCGGACGCATCAATCCACGTTGATAGCCGCTCAAGTGTCACATAACGAGCTCCGGTCCCACGGTATAGCTGAGCCAGTGATTGATAATTTTGTCGCATCGAATCTGCACCCTCTTCCGCAGCATCTGCGCTTGCAAATTGCAATGCCAACACACAATCCGATAACTGGATTGGCCGTTCCGAGTACCACGCATCAATGCTTTCTTCTTTTGGTATTCCCACTCGCGGCAGCAAAACCATGTGACCACTAGTAACCCCACGACTGAACGGACTAACCTTTATCAGTTTCGAAAGGGGGTAGCCGTGCACCAATCTTCGAATGTCGGTCGAATGCACAAAATGCAGACCCTTGCGCGTTTCAGTGGCCTCAAAGCAAGGCAGCCCACCGCGAATAATCTTTATCTTCGAATGCAACGTTTCAGCGTTGCTGGACAACGATTTTATTCGCGGAGTCTTTAGTCGATCCATTGCCACGAGAACCGAATTCACCCGAGCGCCGCGAAAGGTCGAGTTCTTAAATTGCTCCTCTATCTCAACGTGATAGAGGGCATCGAGGATCGCCCTACCTGGCTTGTCGAGCTCGGAGAACATCACGGATTCCGGTAGGATCGCGACAATTCGGGTGGGATTCGAATGTTGCAGCGTGGCAAGTACGTGCGCCATTGCTAAACTACCTCGAATCGTCTGGCCATGGTAGCTGATCTCAAGGCCTTTCGCCTGACCCATACTGAAAGGTGGATTCAATACCGCAACGTCTACGCTCGCTCCTAACCGAGGGCGAAGCTGTGTCCACGTTGCTTGCGAAAGTGAGTCGCCGCGGACTAGGGTCCAGTGCGGGCGGGATCGTCGTAGATGAGAGATAGCCCTGACATCAAGGTCGATTCCGGCGCAGTGAACACGCGGGAAACACCTTTCCATCGCATCCAGCAACGCGCCACGGCCGCAATGGCTATCCACAACGGAGTTCAGGTGCGACCTGCCGACTGTTTCGGCCACCACCTCTGCGACATGTGCCGGAGAATAGTACGCGTCAGTATCAGATGTCAGCATCGCGAGGCTTCAAACAATATATATGGGTTAGTCCGACACCCGAGGTGCGCTTAACTCTCCTGACCGGATGGTCGTAGATTATCTCGGTGTCTCGTGGATGGTCGAGGGCGTACCACACCGCCCCGAGAGCGTGCGGCTTCGTTCCTGTTGGCGCAATATAAAGGTAGCTTCCCGGGTTGTCTCGATGTATTTCAGAAAGTGCGGAGTACGCATCGAACGGACAACTCGCCCGCGCGTAACGGACATGTCGGTAGGCGCGCGTTTCGTCGAGAAACTCGTTGTTAGTCGCGATCGTAATCTGCGGATAATCGGCCTTAAAACCTGGAAGCCCGACGATCGGTGTGATCATCGGCTGGGGGTCAAAGTCAAATGCAATATGCTTCGGTCTCGCGCTTTCGAAACCAAGAAACGGGACGAGAACGCTTTTTACGTGTCGATCAGGCCCAGACAGGTTCGCCATCCCTGGCAACGGCGCGACGCCGCCGAATGAGGTAGTCAGATCGAAGAGACTCGACGATGAAGGGCTCTCGTGCTCTTTATACGACCCAGGTTCTGTGTAAATAAAGAATATCGAGTCGGCGTGATCCAACGCCGCGCGGAGTAACGCGGCCCATACACTGTGGGTTAAGCCTGTCATATCGACGTAGAGAATCAATCGGGAGCATAGCTGTCGCAGCGCTGTGACGTCAGTCAGCGAGAACGTCGTTTCGACTCCGTTGATGCGACAACGCACCGCCGACTCCTTCTGCTCCACTACCTCAACGCAACCTAGTGGGTCGGTCTTTAGCATCTCAGCCCATACATCGACACGAAGCCTTGCCTCGTCGCTCAGCGCGCTAAAAATGTAAACAGCATCCCTTTTAAGATAGCTCGCGTTGAGCTCACTTAAGGTCTGGGTATGTCCATCGTGAACTATGTATCGGCTCATGCATCAGCCTTGGTAGAAATCGGTGAACATGGCAAGCTGCGCCGGAAGTTCCTCAGTAGGCGTGGGGTCCGCGGACGACATCATTTCCGAAAGCGCCTGCGACGGTCGCGACGATAGCTTGAGCAGGCTGCTTGCCTGGAATGTCACTCGCCTTTTACGTCGGTGGGAGTATTCGAAAAATGCGCAGAAGATGGGGTGCAGGCGATACTCGTCGTCTCGCATCTCAGCTTCCGAAGTCGCCTTGGTCTTCGGTGTCGCCTCGAAAGCGAGATGCGCGACGCCATCCGCGAGAATTTCCGCGACCATGGCGCACGACGACGGGTCTCCGTTGACGATGAATGAGTTCTGTTCGGGCGCGCGCCCGATCGGGTCTCGTGCAAACTCGAAAAAGATTTTACCTACGGCAAGCACTAGTCGTTTGATCTCAACTCCGCGCTCGCTCAACCCCTCTAACTGACCAAGCCGGCGCTTCCCGACAAGGCGTGCAGATTCGGTCTGGGCCTTCGGGCTCAGTTGCAGTTGAGTCTCCCCATCCCAGCCGGTTTCCAGCTGGAACTGCACCGCCTCATCAATGAGCTCCAGAAAGAACCGGATGTTTCCGGAGGCGAGTGAAAGGAAGGTCCCAACCCCCGCATAGTACTTGCGCAGGCGCGCACCTTTCCGGCCCTTTGATAGCCAGAACAGGCTTGCATACCCATGATTGCGCAAACGTACTTCCCATCCGGCCGGATCGCTCATCCAGCCTTTCGCAAGGTTTAACACGGGTTCGCCAGAACTTTCATGCCAGTACTGAAGGAAGTAAGTTTTCGTTACCGGCATGGCCTCGAACCAGGTCCTCACGTCAGCCGCCGCGTCCTCGAGCGCGACCGCGGCGAGATCAGCAACGCGCGAACATCCCAGCGCGAGCGCTTCTTCATCAAACGACATGTCTGGCAAAAATCTCGCCAGTCTGTCTGGAACCGGCAGCCCCTGCTGATGCGCGCTGGCGAGCCTCTGATTCGCCACGTTTTCCGCAAAGGTTTCGAAGCCTTCGTCGGCAATGTCTACCAGCGAATAGTCGTCGGGCGTAGACAGCTGATCGCCCTCGTCGAGGGTGCGATGCGTCTTGAGCCCCTCCCGTCGCATCCCAATTTTGTAGGAAAGCGGCGGCTCAGAATGCTTGATATATGCATTAAGTGTCGATTGCTGTTCCGGTGCAAGGTTCTCGTATTCGTCGATGCAACAGAAGAGCAACTTGCCATCGAGATAACCTGCATCAGAAAGGACTGATGCGAACTTCTTTAGAGGCGCGTCGCTCGCTGACATTACCGGTGGCGCTGTCCGACCACCATTGTTGACGTACAACTCGAGTTCGGTCAGCTGCGAAAGCAGAGCCGCCTGAAGACTGCGTGTATCAGTTACGGCCCGAAGTCCGAATGTGGCCGCAACGGCCGCCACGTCGACTCGCTGAGCGGTTGGGTCTTGGAGCTCCAGCCAGCTTGACAGCTGACATAGCTCAATGCACGTCAAGATATTGAAATAATGTGCAAACGCGCGCTGCCGTGTGTTTGCATCTAACTCGGTAATCGTGAAAGCCCTTACGCGATTCTTGTTGACCCGCACGTAAATACCAAAATACGGTAAGGCGACCGCCCCGGACTCTCCTGTACGCGAGCGGATAGAAGCCGCGTCAAACCTCAACGAACGCAGCGTCGTAGTCTTACCCGTGCCGCGTCCGCCAACCAGGAAACACGGTCGATTGTTTTCGAGTTTGACCAGATACGGCGGAGGTGTGAACAGCGATGCGAACTCGGGCTGCGACCACTCGGCTCTATAGTCGCCGAACAGTCGGGAGACGGCTTCTCGGTTAGTGCTCATACGCGGCGTACCAGGGGTGTCCAATTGTCGGGACCAACAGCCCAAAATATGGGAATGGTGCAATCGGGCGTGGAATGCTCGAAAGCCATGAGCAACCCGAGTTCGCCATGCCCGTACATCCTCGTTCGCTCCGCCTCGAGGTAAGGAGGCACCCGAAGACGGGGAGAATACTTCGCGAGCAAAGTGTTTAATGCGGCCGGAATATCGTCAATATCTGGGCGAAGCGCGCTACGTGGTATCCCGATGACCGTCTCTGCCGGTTCGATGACGTGCGCTGCAACGATCCTCAGCGCTGAAACGTCTGCCCGAAGTCGCTCCAGGCCCTTGCGTGTTGCAACGAGTGTGGCGTAGACGACATCGGCGGCAGATTCCGCCTCGAGATCCGCAAACGAATAGGGAAGACTGTTCAGATATCCGCGCTTCCACGTAGCATCGATCTGACTGCCCGATCCTAGAAAGTCGTCAAGAAAGACGACCAGCTTGCCCGCCTTGGCGTGTTCGAGCGCCCGCTTTGGGTCCACGAAGCGTTCGTCAGGGATTGCTGCTGTTTGCCGCAATTTTCGGCAGAACAGGTTCCCGGAATCCGTAATGTTCGGATCCTCGCCTTCGACGCTGGTGAAAACCGCGGTCTCAAGCGACGCCAATGCTCGCTCCCTGCCCATGCGCGCAATCAGGCCATCTCGCATTTGTCGATAAAGCGACAGTAGCATGTGGTCGACTGCTTTACCCCCGAAATAGGTGAAGTGATCGAGCAGGACGGCAGCCGCCGGCTGATCGGGCTTGTCGAAGTTCTGAAGCCACGCGCGCGGACGAACAGCTGGTTCCCGGCGCCATAGCTCGGAATCCATCAATGCGGTGCACTTGGCTAGCACTGTCTCTATATAAAGATCTGGTCGCAACTTGAAGGTCTGTTCGGATAGTGAACCGGACTGGTTCCCTGCGTGCGTAGTTTAGCGTTGGCGTTCGCTGAAAGCGAACGGCTCATAGGTGTTTCCGTCGTGAGAGCGATTATCCGTTGACTTATCAACAATGTCCGCAAACGAAGGGTACAATAGCCGCAATCGACCCCTTCATTTGGGTCGGCTTTCTGCCTGAACGGGCAGATGTGAAAATGCGTCACCCTTTCCACAGGACGATGCGATACCGGGTCGCGGCCTCGTCTTAAGATGACCGGGATTAGTCGGGCATCGGGACCCAACCTTACGAAGCCGCGGTACGCCGCTCCAGTTCCGCTGTCGTGCGCTCCAGCTCCTGCACGATCGTCGCCTCATCGGGTAACACCGTTTGGTATTCCGCCGCAAGAATCTTGTTCGGCAGGTTGTCCAGCGCGTAGTGTGCTTCGGCCGCACCTTTTTCGGCGCAAAGGATCAGGCCGACAGGTGGATTCTCCCCAGGCTTCATCCAGTGCTCGCGCGCGTAGTTCAGATAGAGATGCATCTGCCCGGCGTCGGCATAGCTGAAGCGACCGACCTTGAGATCGATGATGACCAGGCATCTCAATCGTCGATGGAAAAACACCAGATCGACCCTGAACCACGTGTCGTCGATTCTCAGGCGGCGCTGCCGGCCGACGAAAGCGAAGTCGTCGCCGAGCTCCAGCAGGAAATCCGCCAGATGCTGGATCAGCGCCTCCTCAAGATCCGATTCCGAATACTCGTCCTTGATGTCGAGAAACTCGAGGACGAACGGGTCGCGAATCGCCTCCTCTGGCGTGAGCAGATCACCCGGCTGGACATCAGCGGCTTTCCTGAGCAGGGCCGCCTTGTTGCGCGACAGCGCCAGCCGCTCGTAAAGCTGGCTACTGATCTGGCGGTCGAGCTGGCGCACCGACCAGCCTTCGCGCAACGCCTCGGTTTCATAGAAAGCGCGCGCGGCGGCCGTCTTCACTGAAAGCAGGCGCACATAGGCGGACCACGGCAACGTAAAACGGGTGGCCAGCGCCGTGTAATCGGGCGCCGTTGCCGTGGCGTCGACAACGTCTTTCGCCGGCAGCGATTTTCCAGACGGCGTCTGGACATTTTCGGGGGCTGCCGATTTTCCAGACACTGTCTGGAAAATCTCTGCCGCCGGCCAGGCGGAATAAAAGGCGCGCATGCTGGCCAGATTCGCCCGGCCGAAGCCGCGGCCGAAACGGCGCGTCAGGTCGTCCGCGAGCCGGGCGATCAGTGCCTGTCCGTAGCCGGCGCGCGCCTGCCCGCCCTGCTCGCTGGCGACGATCCGCCGCCCGATCTCCCAGTAGGCGGCGGTCATCACCGCATTGACGTTGCGTGCCGCCGTGCGTCGCGCCGACTCAACGACATTGACCACTTCCTTGTGCAGCCCGGCGTAGTCGCCGGGCGCGATCGTCACCTTCGTCATGACGCGTTGACGGCATCCTTGAATGCCTTGCCGGCCGTAAACTTGACCGTCCGTGCGGCGGCAATCTGCATTTCGGCGCCGGTCGACGGATTGCGTCCGGTGCGTGCGGCGCGCTGCCCCGTCGAGAACGATCCGAAACCGATCAGTTGCACGGAGTCGCCGGCGATCAGCGCGCGCATGATGGCCGCGAGCACCGCATCGATGGCGTCGCCGGTGCGCCCGGCGACCGCGTCGATGAGTTCCTGTTTGTTCATGGACAGCCCTGTTCGGTGAGTGAAACCCGCACCCTACCGCATCGCGCTGTTCTCAGGCAAACCTGACGCTGGCCGACGTCAGCGCGTCGCCGGCGCCGTGCCCTGCCTTCGCCCCAGGATTCCGGGTCGCCGGCGACGACCGGAAAACGCCACGCAGCAAAATCGCCACATCTGATAACTGGAGTTATCACGAGTGAGGGTTTTCCTTGGCAGATTTGACGCGCTCCGCCATACTTCGCCGGAAGGCCCGCCCGGCAACGGTTTCGGGCAACCCGCCCAGACGCCTTCGCGCACGGAGCTACGACCATGTCAACGCCCAAGATCGACACGACCAATCCCGAAGCGCTGATGCGTGAACTGTTCGACAACGACGCGTGGGTCAAGGACCAGTTCGCCACCTATCTGGGGGATCCGCTCCTCGAACTGTGCGAGGCGCTCGCCGGCTGCTTTCGGCTGATGGGCGAACTCAATGCGGCCGCGAATGGAGCCGAATCGATGCGCACCGCGCTTGTCGGGGCATTCGTGTTCGGCGTGCTGGATGACCTCGTGGTATCGACGAAGCTGCTGCTGACCGGCAAGTACCCTGCTTCGGGCAACCTCATGCGTCAGGTCATCGAAGGCATCGCTATCTCGATCCTCTGTTCGGCGGAGAAACCTCTGGTCGTCAAGGAGAAAACGAAGACCAAGCCTACGGTCAGGGTGCTCTACTGGGAGCGGATGAACGACGGTGACCCGATCACCAGGGGACACCTCGCGATCGGACAGCTGGCACGGAACGCGCCGGCACTCGGACTGGCAGCCGAAGCCGTCAGGTGCCTGCAGGACGCAAAGGATTACTACAACACCTTCAGCCACTGCGGCACCGCGACCCTCACCAACCGGGTCTCCCTGGAGGGCGTCGGCATGTTCCATCTCGGCGGGCACTTCGACGAGGCCAAACTCGTCTCCTATCGGGCTGACCTGGATGGGCGGATCAATCTCTGTCGCGTTCTGCCCCCATTCATGCGGCACATGCTTGCGACCATGAAACCGCCGCTCGCCCGCCGGGCCGCGGCGGCGCAACCCGCAGAGCCGGCATGAAGCCCGTCGCGCGCCGGTTCACGCGAGCGCACTTTGCCCTATACCGCGGCTGGCTGGAAGGCGCCGCGATCGCGGGGCTGCACGCGGCTTACGGCGAGCCCGGCACGGACGTCCGCGTCACACGGCGCCTCATTACCACCATGCGCGACACGCTGGCCGTCGCGGCGCGGCGCGCGCGCGACATCGAGGCCGCGCACCTGCTGCGCCTGAAACCCGGCAGCATCCCGCTCGCGGAACTGCACGGCCGTGACGACCCGCCTCCTCTCGACGACTACCGCGCACAGGTCGATCCGGACGGCTTCTACAGTGAGGCCGAGCTGCTCGAACTCTATCGGGCCGATTTCCCGCCCCGTGAGCGCCGCGTCGACCGGAAAGTCGCCCGCAATGCGCGGCTGCGCGCCCGCCAGGCCGCGGCGCTCGGGCGCATGGAACGCGCGCTGGTTCAGGACCCCGCGCCCGGGCAGCCGCTCGACGGCTGGTTCGAACCGGCCGTCGCGGCACGCCTCGCCGCGGCGGGGCTGACCACCCTCGCCGACCTGCTCGCGCTGATCCAGCGCCGCCGGCAGCGCTGGTACACCGCCGTGCCCAGGCTCGGTCCGAAAGGTGCGCAGCGCATCGCCGACTGGCTGGATCTGCACGCGCGCTCGCTGCACTGCATCCTCTCGCCGCTGGCGACCACGCCGCGCCGACAGCTCGCCGTGGGCCATCCGGTGCTCACCCGGCCGCCTGTCAGCGCCGACGTGGCGCCACTGGAATCGCTGCGCGTGCCGCCCGAACTGGATGGATCGCAGGGCCTGAACCGGGCGCCCGTGCCCGCCCACCAGGCGGAACTCGCCACCGACCTGGACGCCGTCAACGCGTGGATCGCGATCCGCGGCGAGCGCAGCGCGCACACCGCCCGCGCCTACCGGCGCGAAGCCGAGCGGCTGCTGCTGTGGGCGATCATCGTGCGGCGCAAACCACTGTCGTCGCTCAATACGCTGGACTGCCGCGAGTACATCAACGGCTTTCTGGCCGACCCGCAGCCGGCCGGGCGGTGGATTGGCAACGGCAAGGCCGAGCGGTTCGACCCGGCGTGGCGGCCGTTCGCCAAGCAGCTGCCGCCCGCGAGCCGGGAGACCGCCCGAAAAATCCTGTCGGCCATGTGCAGCTGGCTGGTGGAGGAGCACTATTTGCTGGTCAACCCGTTTCACGGGCTGCAGAAGGTCGACAGTGCGAAGCCGCTGGTCGACGTGACCGGGCGCACGCTCACGCACGCCCAATGGCGGTTTGTGCTGCAGACCGTCAGCCGGCCGCTGAACCTGCCCGGCGGCTCGCCTGCCGACCAGCGCGACTGTTTCGCGCTGCTGCTGGCCTATGCGACGGGCCTGCGCCGCACCGAACTGGCCACCGCCACCACTGGCGCGCTGTCGCGCAAGGCACTGGATGCGGCCCTCGAGGACGCCTGGACCCTGCGTGTCATGGGCAAGGGTAAGCGGGAGCGGCAGGTGCCGATGCCACACCGGCTGATGGAGGCGCTCGCGGCGTCGCTGCAGCGGCGGCCGACGCCCTGCACGCTCGAGACCGCGCCCGGCGACACGCCGTTGATCGCCCACCTGAAAACCGGCAAGCCCCTATCGCCCGATGCGCTCGCCCGGCTTTACAAATCCATCTTCAGGCGCGCCGCGGACGCGCTCGCGCCCACCTACCCCGGCGCCGCAGCGGATCTGAAACGGGCCAGCACACACTGGCTGCGCCACACGCATGCGAATCACGCGCTCGACGCCGGCGGCGACCTGCGGGACGTGCAGACGGGCCTCGGCCACGCCAGTCTCGGCACGACGACCCTTTACACCAAGGGCGACGCGGCCCGGCAGTACCGCGCGGTGGAGCGGTTTTTTGATGCGGCGCTGGAGGATGCTGCCGCCGCGTCGCCAGTCTGATCCGGCCGAATTCTGGCCAGCAGGCTCGAACTTTGAGAAATCTACATGACTGGCCGCGTGCGCTGTCGTAAGGTCCGAAGCGGGGCGTAGCTGACCAGCGGGTCGACGTGGACACTTCTGGGGCAGTTGTCGGCACATCTCGGCCCCAAATGCGGCCCCAAGTGGCCTGTGCTGCCGCGTCCAATCGGCACTCGCGGTAGCAGCCATAGTTCGTTCCGAAAAGCGTTCGGATCGCGACACTCCACCCATGGCATGCGGCCGCGGAGCATTTTCGCCGAGGTACATGACTCGGAGCCCCTCTCAAGCAGGGCCTCCTCCGGCGAGTGTGCCTAGTAGCACACTCTTCCTGCGCCCCGCCGCTAAGGGGGCGCCGTCGGGGGTGGGCAAACTCCAGCCGCACGGCCCCAAGGATTTCACGGCTATTTATTCGACTCGGGTGAGTCGCCTCGGAAGCGGGGCTCGTCCAAAAAGTGTGCCTAATAGCACACTGCCGTTCGTCGCCCTGCGCCTCCGGTGGACGGCGAACCGCGCTTGCCACCGAGGAGCACGCGGGTGAGCGCACATCGGCATCGCGGGCGCCGGCTGTTATATAAGCACACTGAATCTTGCAGCCGAAAAAAAGCCCGCACCGAGGCGGGCTCCAGACCTAATGGCAATGCCTCCACTCAAGAGGGGTCGCCGTTAAACAACTCGCTTATGACCTGGCGGATCCGGGTCTCCTGTGCATCTGACAGGACACCCGTTTTGATTTTTACGGTGAAGCTGTTCACGTCCTTGGTAATGCTGCCTGCGTGATTTTTCCCCGCAAAAAATTTTTCAATTGAGCGCTCGCGAGCCGTCTTGCTAGATGCGCGACGACCGACTAGGGCAGCAATCGCCGGCGCGTACTTACCTTGGTCTAGGTTTCCCGATACGACGTCCGGCCAAAGTTCGAGGGCAGCGGCCACCGCTTTCTCACCATGCTTCTTGATCACGTTCGCAATCGCATCGGCGGCATTGCCACCAATAAGCGTCGGATTGATATCGAGGTCGCTGGTGATGAACGCGGGTAGGCTGTCGAATGCAAGGTATCTGTACAGCCCGCGCCGACTCATGCCGACAGCTTCGGCCAAACGCGTGCGATTTGGAAATTCCTTTTCGGTACGGCGAATGGAGATGGAAATCTCATAGTCGGCCAGGTCATCCCGGCCGATGTTTTCCACCAGCGCCAGCACCGCCATATCCTGGTCCGTACAATCAACGACGAGGACTTTGATCTCCTCAGATCCGACCAGTTTGTGTGCGCGCCAACGCCGCTCGCCAGCAACGATCTGATAGGCAGACTCCGCTCGACGAACGACGATCGGTTGTAATAGCCCAACCTCGCGAATCGACTCGGCGAGTTCAGCTAACTTCGCCTCGTTGAAGACCCTCCGGGGCTGCCAAGGGTTCGGCACTATCTCTGACACGGGCAGCACTGATTGCGCGCCGCGCGTTTCCAGTTCCTGAATTTTGATATTGGCCGCGGCCAGGGCAGCAGCCATCCCCGGCCCGGTCTTCGGCTTATCGTTCGTTTGTCTAGAGGCTGTAACTTCGTCTTTCGGGATATCTGAAGCAGCGCGCAGATTGGCAGTCTGCTCGGCCATTCGAGCACGGATATTCATTTGCCGAGTCTCCACTGTTCGACATACATGTCGTCAATCCACTTGCAGTATTCCCTGAGCGGCTGACGAACCCGCTCGACAGTTTTCGAACTCGCGTCCTTCTTGCTCAGGTCAAACACCGTCGACAATGCAAGCGCGCCGCTACTCATTGCCGAGCTTGCCGGAATTTCGGTTGTCGTAAGCCAGTCGCCATAGGCCCGTTGAGTCCAAGGACGAACCACAGAAGCCGACGAAGTAGGGCTGTTATCGACCTTTGAAAGGATGATCGAAATGAAGTCGTACGCCTTGTTGGCCTCCCTCTCCATGAAGTTACTCGCGATGTCGGAGAACAGCCCCCAGAACGACACAGAACTGATGAAGTCGAGACTTTCCGGAACCAGCGGCATGACCATCGAATCCGCAGCCATCAACGCATTGAGCGTCAGGTAGGACAATGAAGGCGCCGTATCGAGGATGATGTAGTCGTACTGGCTGCGTAGCGACGCGAGACCTTCCCGGAGGATTGCCCAGAATTGAAAACTGGGCTTAGCCTTGAGCATCGACGGGATGTAGAACTCCGCGCTGAACAAGGAGGGGTGGGCTGCGATGACGTCCAGACCGTCCCAGTAGGTCTGCTTGATGAATGATGACAGTCCGCCTTCGATCGTCTGGTCATAGATGAACGGCAAAACAGTTGAATCTTCATCAACCTCCTTCTCCGCATACAGGCCGCAAAGCTCGGAAAGTGATGCCTGCGGGTCCAAGTCGATGGCGAGCACTCGCCGACCGCGGAGCGACAATCCTTGCGCGAGACACATTGATGTCGTCGTTTTGGTCGAACCGCCTTTGAAGTTGGCGACGAGGATGACCTTCCCGTCCGCACCGCGCGACCCGGTTACAAGCGGCGACTGATATATTTCGGATAGCTGCTGCACATACGTCCGCGCCTCGGCCAGTGTGAAATGGCGGCTACGACCAGTACCCGATGCCTCACCCGCAGGCAGCGTGCTTCCTTCCCTTGTGGCCTGGTAATGAATCTTCGTGCGGTCCATTCCGCAAAGTTCGGCGACTTCCGCCGTAGTAAATGACGGAGCCGATTTTCGCGGTTTCGGCGTGAGGATACTATTACGCAAGTCTTCCGTGAGCGTGTTGAGCGTCTCCGCGAAACCCGCAAGTTCACCCAAGGTCACTCTTCGCGTAATTGCCGGGAATTCTGCTTTGGACATGGTTTTTAAGGTTTAGCCCGAAATCGATACGAAGCGTAGAATACTAGAAAAATACAAAAATGTGCCCGTGACTTAACCCCGTTTCCTAGAAACCGACGTTAAGTGGCTATTCCGCAACCAAAAACGCGTGCTAATTTCATAATATGGAAGAACACCGGCCCCGTGAGGCGTTCTACACATGTTTTTCCGAATGAATTTTGAAAGGTCATGGTGAGGGAAATTGTTGGATTAGTGACGGCTCGGCCAGAAGGTGGGTGAGAAGTTTTGTTGAATACATACCGAGAAGAGGCGAGCGGGTTCAATTTGAAACGGGCACGATCCGTCTTGCAGAGAATCACTGCGCAAAACGGGGCGCCCCACAATATTCCTCACCATCATCGCTCGCTTTGTCGGTCCGCCCTCCCAAGCCCGCTCACCATGAGTGAGCAGCATCGACAGCGATTCAACAAAACTTCTCACCATGCGATCACGGGAGCGCAACTCGGCACCCGCCACAATTCTCCTCACCATCGCGTCGGCACCGTCGGGTATCTGCCTGGATACTCCCTAACTAGCGAGGCCATAACGCTTTTCTCCTTCTCCTCGTTTCGCCGTAGATAGCGCTGGCCAATACAAATTTGTTCACCGTCGCCAACAAAAACCCTCACCACCGTCGCGGGTTAGGTCGCAGGAACCCCCGTAATATCAGGCTTTGTCGGCAGATCAGACGGTTTTCAACAATTCATCTCACCATCGTCCCGCCCGCAGGAGAAGATCTCACCCTGAACGGGTAAACACTTCACTTTCATAGAGGAATTTCATCCACCTTTGCCCACAAAAGGCCTCACCTTCTAAACAAAATCACTCACCTTTGTAGGGCTAATTCGTTGTTTTTGTTCAAGTTTGATAGGCCCTGTAAGTTGGTAAGTTTGTTTTTTCTAAGACTTTTAAAAACACAAAACAAACAACTCGAGCATCCCAGACAGAGCAACTTATCGACGCCATGGAGGTTCTGTTCTTGAGCAATCAAGTTGCGAGGGTGGGTGAGCCGATTTGTTGAAACAGTATTTTCATGGTGAGCTTTTTTGTTTTGACATCTCACCTACGCGTGCTAGAGTTTCCGCGGCGAACAACTAAGAAGAGAGGGCCACGATGTCAACCGCCGTATCGACAAGCGCAACATCGCGGCAGATGTCGCTCGAACTGTTTGAGGAGATGCTGGCGTCCGACACGCCGATCCATAAATCAACCAAGGAAATCGGCTATCAGCGGAACAACGTTTTCGTTGATGTCACGGACGTCGGAGTCACGGCGCGTCGCCTGCTCGATGCAGCGCACTTCATTGTGGCGCAGGAGCCGACCACTCCGAAATATTACGACGTCGAGCTGAGCTACTTCAGGTGGCTCATGCGTTACGACAGCTACAACTATAAGCATCTGAGAACAGTCGTATCCGAAGCACAGAAGGCACTCATCCAGGTTTCCGCGGCCCCGCACGGTAGCACCTCACCTGAAAACGAAAAATGGGTATCCGTGCAACTGCTCGGCATTGTCGGCATTGACAAGGGGCGCATAACGTTTGAAGTCCCGCAACCGCTCATCCGCCACATCAAGGACCCAGAAAAGTCTCACTGGTTGAGCCTTCGCATCACGTCGGCCTTCACCCTCACTTACGCACGTGCAATCTATGACCACGTCATTGCGTACGTGACGGACGGCATCACGGATTGGTTTGAACTCGATGTGATCCGAAACTGGCCCGGCAAAGCGGGCTCCAGCGCAACAGTTTTCAAGTATTTCAAGCGGGACAGTCTCGAGCCTGCGGTAAAGCAGATCAACGAAGTCTCTGACATCGAGCTCAGCTACGAGACGCGCACCGAAAGCCCGAAGTCCAAGAAGATTGACCGGATACGTTTCAGGCTTTCCAGGAAAGAAGGGGCCGACACCGTCCGCGCGAGCTTGATTGGGTTGAAGGAAACCTACACCACGTTGAAAAACGAATTCGCCTTCACCGAAAAGCAGTTCAGTATCATCTCGCAGAACCGCGCCATCTGGTCCGATGAACGCATCCTTGATGCAATCGAATACACCCGCGCAAAGATTGATGACGCGAAGGTGACAAAGAGTCCTGCGGGCTATCTGATGAAGGCCATCACTGAGGGCTACAAGCTTTCAGAGGCTGAGCGCCGGATGAAAACGGTACTGGCCCAGAAAGCCACGGAAGAGCAGGGTGAGGTGACTGCCAGAGCCGCCACGAGAATCGCGGTTGAGGCGAACAGCGCCGCTCGTGAGGAAGAAGCCAAGCTGCGATTGGCCGACGAGGTTCGCGCTGGTCGCGAAGCTTTCGACCACGCCGACGCGCGGGCAAAGAAAGACTTCATGCGCGCGTACATTGCGTCTCCTTCTGGCAAGCTGGCCATCAAACGTCTCAAGTTCGACATAGCCACCATCGGCGAAGCAGATGTGCTCAACCACGCGGACCTTTCCTTTGCCTTCTACCATTTCGTGTACCTGCGCAACAAACCCAAGGCAGCCCGAGCGCGCGCCTGACCGGCAGAAAACTACCGGGAACGTTGCCTACCTGAGGAACAACGCGCACACGTTGGTCAATTACAGCGCCCGGCATCGCAAGGGCCTGCCGATCAGCAGCATCGCCGAGTCCGCGGTGAATCAGGTCATCAGCCACCGCATGGCCAAGAAGCGACAGATGCGCTGGACTGACGAAGGGGCGCACTGCATGGCGCAGGTCAAGGTCGCGGTTTTGAACGGGAAATTCTCGCTCCGCCGCATCTCGGCGCTCGAGATAGCCGCCCCGCGTCACGGCAAATGCATTGGCGCAGCATCGCGTGGCCGCCACCGACCAACGAACAGAACAGACCGTGCAACCATGCCCCACGCCAAGGCTGCCTGACGAAATCGGCCTCCCCAACTTTTGCACACTCCCGCTTGCGCGGGTCGTCGATCTCCCCCCAAAGGGGGTTTGGGGGCGATCATTCGCTGAAAATAGCCGGCCGTCCGGCCCGGACCGGCAATGCCCCGGCAGCAACCACCGTCTCTGCCATTTTGGTATAAAATGGATGCCAAATGGCAGGAGGTGAAACCGTGAACGTCATCGAGAAGGTATCGGCCGATTCATTACTGGGAGGCCGGTCGGTATTTCCGCGTTCCCCCCGATCCGGCCTTGAATGGGTGGAGGTCGTCCGCCACGGCATTTCGTCGCGAGCGCTGGACGCGATGCTCAAATCCATCGGACTTTCACAAGCAGAACT
Organism: Paraburkholderia sp. FT54; assembly: GCF_031585635.1. Classification (NCBI taxonomy): domain Bacteria; kingdom Pseudomonadati; phylum Pseudomonadota; class Betaproteobacteria; order Burkholderiales; family Burkholderiaceae; genus Paraburkholderia; species Paraburkholderia sp. FT54. Next base: position 393,461 of record NZ_CP134198.1, read on the forward strand.
GGCTCAGGCGCTCGATATCCCGGAGCGGACCTTGGCGCGTCGCAAGCGGGAAGGGGTGTTGAGCCGTGAGGAGTCAGCCAAGCTGCTGCGACTCGCGCGTGTCGCCGCGCGCGCTGCCGAGGTGTTTGACGATCTCGACCTGGCACTCGCCTGGCTTAAGATGCCGGTTGCTGCCCTGGAAGACGCCACGCCACTGAGTCTTGTCGATACCGACATTGGCACCGATAGTGTGATGGATACGCTGGGACGCATCGAGCATGGCGTGTTTGCGTGATGTTCACGGCATGGCGGGTGGTGACTGAACGATATGCGGATACCGCTTTTTCTGGGGAAGGAGCGCGATTGTACGGTGGCCGGTGGAACCCCAAAGGCGTCGCGATGGTGTATACGGCGCAGACGCAATCGCTCGCGCTGCTCGAGATGCTGGTCCAGGATTCACCGCTGCGCGCCCGCTATGTGATGATCCCGGCCAGTATCCCGGAGAAAATCGTCGAACGTATCGATCCCGCCAGTTTGCCTCGCGACTGGCGGGACATTTCAGCGCGGGCCGAACTGCAGCAACTTGGATTGGCGTGGGAGCGGAAGCGAACCAGCGCAGTGCTGGCTGTTCCCAGTGCAGTCGTTCCTGCGGAATCCAATTATTTGCTCAATCCCAATCATCCGGACTTCGCGCTCGTCCTGGTTGGAACGCGTGATGAGTGGTTGACCGACCCTCGGTTATTGCGGCGCTCGGCTGCAAAGGGATCGTGACGGGCATCTCGTGTGGCGGTGGCAAGCGGACGACGGCGTGTGATCAACCGACCCGCCGGCCATGCTTCGCTGGGTGCCGCCATTCAAGGTGCCTGTGTGTTGTCAAGACCGATGACATCATGCGTTCAGGGACGTAGCCAGTCACGGACCACCACTGACGGAACCGGTCCTGCAGGTTCCTGAACTGGCTCGTGCCGATCCAGTCAGTGGGGGGGGTTATTTTTCGTTACGGTTACGGTCGATGTAACGGTTAAATGCGGCTTCGTCGTCGTAAAGTGACCTCGAAAACGTGTCGTCGGCCCAGTCGATCAGGCGCTCGATCACCGCGCGCCGGGACAGGCCGGAGTGCGCGACCAGCCGCTCCAGCGCGAAAAACTGGGTGCCAGTCATCGTCAGGTGCAGACGCCGCTCGCCAGAATCGGCGTCTTCCTGACGCGGAAGCCGTCCGAGGACTGTCGCCACGTCAGAAGGAGCTTGGGTAGACGGCTTCGCCCGTGACGCAGTCTTAAGCTCGCGCCGCGCCTGTACCAGTTCACCGCGCAGCTGCTCGCACTCCCGCACCAGGACGTCATGGGCGTCGGCAGGCGGAGGGGTATTTTTCGTTACAGTAACGGATTTTTTGCGCGCGCCATGTCGGGCCCGCCATGCGGCCTGGCGCTCGGCGTTTGACATCGCATCCGGCTTCCGTGGCCGGCCACGGCCACGCTTTTCCGTGGTGCCGGTTACCTTGTCGTTTGCTGCTGAAGGCATGATCCATCCCGGTGCGGTTGACTTCAGCTATTTTACGTTATTCATAACGATAAATGTGGTATTTCGTTACGCGTAACGTAAATGTGCACAAGCTGCCTTGCACGGCATGTATTCATCCGGGCAGATGGTTGCAGGTGTCCGGTCCCAGCCCGGGCGTCGTTCCCCGGAGAGGATCGCTCACGGCGCAAAGCCGATTGCAATCCGACATGGCATCGCTTTATCTTTTTTCGTTTTGTTACGTGACACACTCGGAGAGGCCGTCAGGGAAGAGGGCATCTGAAGATTCGGAAATACTGAGATGGCCCCAGCGTCGCGTACGCAAACGTCCGAATCTTGAGGGACACCCCGATCAGTCGCGACCCCGGCGTGATACAGGAACCGCAGGATTGCGAATCATCAGCGTATCGAGGCTATTCTTCTGTTTCCCAGATGTGGCCAAATCCGGCGGCATGACAGAGTAGCGCCCATGCGGAATAGGGGATTTCATTTTCGCCGCTGATCCAACGACGTATCTGCCGCCCGCTCTTGTCAGCGAGGTCCAGAAATTCCGCTGCACTACGTCCGGTAAAACCGGCCAGCCGGACTACCTCCTGGATTTCAGCCCCGGTCGGCTTGGCCCAATAGATCGCGGGCTGCAAGCATTCGCGTCGGATCGTCGTGGTTGTATCAACTGCCATATGCTTTTCCCCTGGTACTCTTACGTTCGTCTCAACTACTGGCCCATAAGGCGTGCGCCCGGAATCGAAAACCACTGCGGCCGCAGCTCGCCCGCCTTCATGTCGAGTGGCTCTTCGTGCCACTCACGCGGTCGCCCCACCCCGCGATGCAGGTCGATAAGATCACGGCTATACGACTCCGAGTCGCCAGCTGAAAAGTGTAGTTCGATCGGCAACTGGCGTGCAGGGTCCCCGTCAATCGCCACCACCAGCGTCATCTCGCGATAGCCTGGTGCTTCCTGATTCGTCACATAGCGAGCCTGATAGCGTTCGCCATGAACCGGCGCCGGCGTGGGACGTTTGTCCAGATTCCAGCGCGTGATTATCTGCTGCCAGCGCTGCTCACCGCCAGCAAAATAGCCGTGCACTTCACCAGTCGGGCGGCGGTCGAGTCGCAGTGCGGCGAGACAGTGCTCAAACAACTCGTTGTCCAGCGCCCGCAGCGCCGTCAGGTCGAAACGGTAGTGGGTGCCGTTGTACAGGCCCGCGAGAAATTCGGCGACGGTCTCCGCCTGTTCGGTGTCGCCTTCGGCCACGTCAACGGGCTGCAGGAGCGAATCGAGGCCGCGGTCACGATCGCCAACGCGGATCTCCGCTGCGCGCTGCGCTGGCGTCTGGCCGCCGCCCGCGTTCGGAAAGGACTCCGTGATGGTGTGCCGGAACGCCTCGAGGAGGTGCTCGGGCACGTCGCTGGTAACCCGGTGCGTTTTGGGCTGGGGCGGAATGATCATGGTGTTACCTTGATTGTCCGGAGTAGGAGGCTTCGGCCTCGTATCCGCGTTCGGTGATAAAAGCGGCGATGCTGAACGGCACTGTTGCATCGACGGCATCGGCCAGCGCAAGCCCGACAACCATGCCGCGGAAACATTCGCGACTGTACCCAACGCCAGTTCCTCGCGTCCGTTCGCGCCAGGCCACAACCGTGTGCACCTCGAGACGTGCCAGTCCGTCTGCACCCGCGTAAATCGCTCTCTCTTCCACCTCTGGTCCTGTTAATTGAGTCCGTGTACGGGATCGTACGACAGCGCTGGCCTCGACGGTCCGCAAGCCGATCCAGGATCCAGCCCCCACGGCTTCGCCGCGGAGGAAACACGCAGCCTCCGGCTGCTTGACGACCCCGGCTGCGGTTCGCTTGCGCTGTACCGGATCGTCGCGGCGCTACTGCGCCGCGACGGCGCTCTCCCCACGCCTACTGGCGCGGGTCCCCGTGCGCCTCGATCCGGGCGCGCCGGCGCGCGCGTGACGCCTGCGGTTATCCGGGCTCAAGGTTTGGCAGGAAGGGGGTGCCCTTTCCGGACGGCTGGGACGCCCGTGCCGCTGAGGCTATTTCGAGCAGGCATGAGCCGGAAGGAACCACCGCAGCCCAGGGCCTTAGCGTCAACTCCTGTACTGGTCAACAGCCCCGGCATGAACCGGGGCCGACATACATCATTCCTGACGCCGCGCGAGTTGCGCCCGCTTGAGTTCGCCCGGCGCGCCGAAGTCGAAGTTATCGACCGTGAAGTTGTATCCGTAACGCTCGATGCCTTCACCGTCCGTGAAATCGTTGTTCGACAGCTTCGCCTCAACGATCAGTTGATCGCCCTTCAGAACGTTTCTGGCGATGGCCTCACCACGCGAACCAAAGGCGGTGAACAGGATTCTCACCAGACGCTCTTTCGCTTCACCGCTGCCTTCGGCGCGACCGGCGTACTCGTTGGAAATCAGGGTGAATTTCGTCACCTTCGAATCACCGTGATTCGCAAGCACTGGGGCGGCGGCAACACGGCCGGTAAAGAAAAGCTTGTTCATGATTTGTACTCCTGATAGTTTTAATCAAACAGAGGGGAAACGTTCGTTCAAAATCCCGACTCGGGTAGGGCAGGCTGCGGGGCACGGGGTGGCACGCGATGAAACGCGGAGAGAGCGTTGCGGGCTATCGCGCGCAACTCTTCCCGGGGCATGTCGATTGGGTGCCCGTCGCGGTCCAGCATGTTGGCAATCCGGTCGAGTGCTTCGGCGGAGCGCGCTGCGGCATCGGCGGACAAGGCCATGCGGAACAGTTCCGCACGGACCAGAGAACGATCGCCGTATTGATAGACGGCCAGCAGCGGAAGGAGGGCGGTCAGCCACGTTGGGCGGATGTGAGCGGTATCCATGTCGGTTTCCATAGTTGAGGTCATGCCCGGCCCGAAGGCCGGGCGCACCTGTCAGCCACGCAGGCGGCACAGTTCGTCGGCAAGCACCCAGAGGGCGCGGTTGAGCCTGATGTTCTGGTCAATGCCGGTCACGGCGCGGGTCGTGGTTGCCCGCCCATTCGCATTACGACCGCGCAGGCCGCCGTTGATCATGTTTTCCTGCACGCGATTGAATGTCGTCCACAGGTCCGCTCCGCGATCCTCCATGCGGTGCGGTGTTAAAAGTTGCTGGTCAGTGATGGGCGCGGGCTTCTCGTCGTCGTACCGCAGCGCAAGCGCGGCCCGCGCGAAAGCGGTCTGTTCGCCGTTGGTCAATGCCAGACCGGTCATCCCCTCGCGCTGATGGGTCGCTGCCTCAAAGCTGTCGAGCACCTTGAACGCTCCCTCGATTACCTGGCCGACCACGTCGCCCTTATGAGGCACGCGGATATCACCAATGGTGTCTCCGCAGACCATACCGTTCTGGCACACAAACCGGAACATCCCGGCGAGCATCTGGTAGCTGCTGCTGCCATCATGGCTGTTCAGAAGGATGATTTCGTTGGCTTCGCGGCCCGTGATCTGGTCGGCGTGGCGCAGGCGGACCATATGTTTCGTGTGTGCGCGCTTGTCGTCGGCGCGTACCCGGGTCTGACAGGCCATGAAGGGCTGAAAACCTTCCTTGCGCAGGCCGTCCAGCACGTCGCTGGTTGGAATGTAGGTGTACCGTTCCGAGCGACTTTCGTGCGCGGACAGCGCGAAGATCGACGGGGCAACCTCTGCAATCTCGTCATTCGTCAACGGGCGATCCGAACGTGTGCCAACTGCGTTGCGTCCGAAGCGGCTTGTCAGGTAAGTGGTATCCATGCTGTTCCCCAATATCAGGATCAGCCCCAGCCCACAGGCTAGGGCCGTGAGTGGTCACCGCGTCAGTCGATGGCGCGCAGAATGTTGGCGGCCTCTACGTGCTGCGCCGCGTAGGCTCGCAGCGCGTGGTAGTGGTCAACGATCCTGTCATCGCCGCACTTTTCCGCCAGATGGCACAGGGCAAACAGCGTGACGACGATGCCGAACGCTTCAGCGCCCATCGTGTCGCTGTAGCCGTTCATGTGCCACCGCACATGCACCCGTCCGCAGTTCGCTGGAGCCATATAGAAGCCGCCGTTCGACAACTGGAAGAAGTCCCACGATCCGCCCTTGTAGGCACTCGAAAGGCGGGCAGCCCAGTCGTACACCAATGCCTCGCCCCGAAGGTATTGCGCGCCCAGGTAGTGAGGAAGGAAATTCAGACGCAACTCATCGACAACGACTGCCGACGAGATTCTGGTTTCATTGTCAATCACGGTTATCTCCGGAAACGGGCCGCAGCGGAATGCCGGGCCACGCTTTTATATTAGGTCATATTGACCTTTATATCAAGATTTCAGCAATCCTGATTTTCAATTAAAAACATATGTCTATTTAAAATATAAATCGTATAATTCCATCATATAAGGTCAATTAGACCTATCATGTTCATGTGGCCCGGCACTTCGCTGCGGCCCATTTACGGAGGCATCCATAATGGAAGTCGTTGAAATCCGTGTCACTGAATCCGTTCTCGAAGCCAGCTTCGGCAACGGAGCGCAGATCGAATACGTCCCTTACGGACGGCTGTGCCGCTCACCGCTGAACGTCCGCAAAAAGGCACCCACCGGCATCGAGGCGCTGGCCGGGACGATTGTGGGAAATGGACTGGTTCAGAATCTCGTCGTGCACCCTGTCAAAGAGTCGCGCGCGAAGCAGCCGAAGCTGGGGGTCTGCGCCGGTCAGCGGCGTCTCGCCGCGCTCGATCTGCTGCTCTCGCAGGGCAAAATCACCAAGGACTTCAAGGTGCCGGTGCTGATCGTCAGCGAGGGCGAAGCCGTCGCCGCGTCGCTGATTGAAAACCGCGAACGCGAGACCATGCATATCGCGGACGAATGTGGCGCGTTCCGGCTGCTGACCGAGGAAGGCAAGAGCATTGCGCACGTTTCGGCACTGTTCAAGGTGTCGGAAATGGTCGTGCGCCGTGCGCTCAAGATCGCAAACCTGTCGCCGGTGCTGCTGGATCTTCTGCGCGATGACAAGCTGGACTACGAGCAGGCAAAAGTGCTTGCGCTGGCCGACGATCACCCGACGCAGGAGCGCGTGTGGAATGACGCCCAGACGTCCTGGCTGCGTCGTCCCGCGGAACTGCGCGTAGCGCTGACGAAAGCGGAGCTCGACGGCAGCGAGAATCCGCTCGCGAAGTTTGTCGGGCTGGACGCTTACCAGGCGGCAGGCGGCTACGTCCGTCGCGATCTGTTTTCCGACGACCAGAACGCCGGATACATCGCGGACGCGGACCTGCTGCATCGCCTGGCAACTGACCGCCTGATCGAGCTATCCCAGGCCGTGGCCACTGAGGGCTGGTGTTTCGTGGAAACGCGGACCCGCTGTGACCAGGCCGAACTGTTCCAGTACGACCGGATCGCATCGACCACGCGCAAGCCGACCAAAGCGGAAAAGGCCGAGCTTGCGAAGCTTGTTGCCACGCGCGACGAGGCCAAGGCCGCGCTTGATGCGTATTACGCCGATCAGGACGGCGAGGAAGACGAGGCGCTTTGGGAAAAGCTGGACAACGCGCTCGACGATGCTTCGGCTGCTGTTGACGCCTATGCCGAGCGCTTCGAAACGTTCGCCGCCGACGACATGAAGCAGGCCGGTGCGTTCGTCGCCATTGACGAGGACGGGAAGGTGCAGATCACGCGCGGCCTGCGGTGCCGGGAAATCAACGACGCAGACGCGGGCAGTATCGCTCACTTCACGCATGTGCAGCGAAATCGCGACCTGCCCGCGAAGGCCCGGCCCCTGCACGGCGAAAAGCTGTGCAAACGGCTTACCGCGCACCGCACGGCTGCGGTACAGATCGAGCTTGCGCAGCAGCCGACCGTTGCGCTGGCCGTGCTGATGTACCGGATGATTCCGGCTGTGTTCAATGACGTGTACGGACAGTCATACATCGACCATGCGGTGCGGATCGACGTGCATACATCGCGCGATGCGCTGGTGTCGAACGCCGACGACATGGCCGACAGCGCTGCATGGAAGGCGTTTGAAGGCGAGCGGGCGAAGTGGAGCCGGATGCTGCCGAAGCGCACCGATGAACTGCTCGCGTGGCTGCTGCAACAGGACGTGGACGTGATGTCAAACCTGTTTGCATTCTGCGTGGCCGCGACGGTAGACAGCATGAGTCCCGTTGACCGGGCGCACCCGGTCAACGAAGTGGCGAACACGCTGGAACTCGACCTCACGCGCTACTGGAAGCCAACGCGTGCAGGGTATTTCGAGCACGTCCCGAAAGATCGTATCGTGACCGTTGTCGGCGAGACGGTTTCGCCGCAGGCCGCAGGCGAACTGCGCGGGATGAAAAAGGGCGATGCCGCTGCTGGTGCCGAGCTTCGCATGACGGACTCGGGCTGGTTGCCGGAAGTACTGCGCAACCGTGAGGTGCCGGAACACGTCACGTACGGCCATTGGGAGGATGACGGGGAAAGCGATGCCGATAGCACGCAGGATGAGTGCAACGACGGGGATGCGGAGGAAGCCGAAGTCGCCTGAGCCGTGATGCACTTCGCGTAAGTGCGGGTTGTCACATGCCGCCGTCCGGGTGAAAGCCCGGGCGGCTTTTTGCTTTACGAGTACTGCATAGGAAAAAAGAAGCCGGGACGAAGACCGGCTTTCCGAGGCTCCTGCCGCGCTCTTTTTGGGGCGAAGCAGCGGCAGGGCGATTGTGCCAGGGAGCACGCCTGAAGGCGCCGTGTTTTGCGAAACAGAATGTAACTGCGTGTGCAGCCCAGGGTGGTATCGCGCGCGCCGCGCGCCCGTATCGAGGGCCACGGGGACCCATGCAGGATGCATGGGGAGCGGCCCGACCCGGCGCAGTGCGGCGGGGCGATGCGGCTCAGGGTTTCGCGTGCCGAGGATATTTTTTCTTGAGCTCGTCAATATCGGCATTGCTCACGCGAGGTTCGCCGTACTGTTCGGCGTAGAGGCGGTTCAACTGCATGGTTGAGAGGTGCGGATTCTCAGACTGCAATTGCTCGAAGGTTTTGATGCGAGTCTGGGCCGGTGCTGGTGCATCGGTTGTGCGAGGCGCAGGCTGGTCGGCTTCGAGAGGGGCTGTTGCCCGGGAGGCTGTCACCGGGGCCGGGGCGCTGGGGTGGGCTGCCGCAGCGCCGGATGTGCGTTCTGAACCGGGCGTAGAGGCGGTCTTTCGAAGCCTGTACAGGGTTCCGTGAAACGTCCGAAGGGAGATGTCGAGTCCCTGTTCGCGCAAGGTATTGAGGATATCAGCGGCGGGAACGCGAGCAGCGAGCGCCGCCTCGATGTCCGGAAGGAGGGCCTTGAGATGGGAAGCCTTGCTGCGTTTCGGGCTTGTGCTAGCAAGGCGGCGCAGCGCGGAAGCAAGTTGTTCGTGATCCATTGGGAAAAAGGCGAATAAATGTAGTATGGGTGTAGTATGAATGACGACCGCGTGTAGGGGCAAGGTTGTATTGGGGAGTAGTCCCATGCAATGCGTGATGTACTGGTGTAGCAGGGTCGTAGAATATGCGTAGGAAATAATATGTGGCGAGAGCGGGGCGAGGCACGTCGAATATGTTTACGTCACGCTACGCGTTCCGTAAAATATTTCGTGCCAAAGGGGCGGGCCCCTTTGAAACCCCGCCGCGGTCTATTGCCGCGTCCGCGTGTCGGCAACTCCGTTACTGACACTAAGCACTGCATGGTATGCGTAATGAATACGGAGGTCTGGCAATGATTCCGAGCAGCGAATGGGTGATCCAGCTTGTAGTGGGGCCGCGTGCCGACGAGCGCGGCAGCGAGCCGCGTTATCTGCCGTGGGCAGGCTATACGTGGCCAATGACAGGTGACCAGGCGATGCGCGCGCTGCGCGAGTGCGAGTTGCGGTGGCCGGAATACGAGTTTCGCGCGCATCCGATCGAGGACGACGGCAGGCCGTTCGCGATGGTCGGCGCCGAGATCGACCGTAGTCGTTCGATGGGGCTCTGGTAATGCCACGGCAGAAGAGCAATGACGGGGCAGGGCTGGGCAAGCCGATCGCGTTCCGTCTGTCGGATGCGGATCGCGCAGCGTACCTTGCCAAGGTGGCGCAAAGCGGGATGACGCAATCAGAGTTTTTCCGGCAGGCGGTGCTGACCAACCGTACGCAGGTGATTGCGCGCCCGGTGGCGAGCGGAGACCGCAAGCGGTTGCTGTACATCTTCAACAAGACCAGCAACAACCTGAACCAGATTGCCCACCGCGCGAACTCGGAGCACGTTCGCGGGAAGCTTTCGGAGGCGACCTACGAGCAACTGCTCACGCAATTGCAGCTCATCGGGCAGTACCTCAAGGCAACCCTGAACAAGGTCGACTGATATCGATGGGAATGGATCAAAAGCAGGCCGCCATCATGGCGGTCATCGAGCTGGAGACGAAGCTGCACTTCGATCGCGACCATGACGGTGCGCATACGCTGACGCAGCCGGATTGCTACAGCGCCCGGGCGTCCGTCGATGCCGCTGGCCATCTGCTGCTGTCGATCGTACACAGCACGCTGCTTTTGCGCATCGAAGGGGCTGAGCGCTGGCTCACCGAGCGCGGAACGCTGGAGTAGGACGATGCTCATACGCGTACGCGGCTATCACGACGGGATCAAGGCATACCTGGAGAAGGGCCAGAAGCAGGGTCGCGAGATGGAGCGCGACGAGATGGACGAGCGCGTGATCCTCGCCGGGGATCTCGATCTGACGAACGACATCATCCAGTCGATCGACACGGACGCCGAACGCTACCTGAATGTCACGCTGTCTTTCAAGGAAGACGAGGTCGACCGCGAACTGCTGGGTGAGATCGTGCGCGAGTTCGAGGCGTTTGCGTTTGCCGCGTACCGTCGGGACGAATACAACTTCTACGCCGAAGCGCATGTGCCGCGTATAAAGAGCTATGCGGACCGCAAGACGGGCGAGGCTGTCGAGCGCAAGGTTCACGTGCATGTCGTGATCCCGGAAATGAATCTGATAACGGGCCGACGGCTTGATCCGTTCGGGAAGGTTGACCATAACGAGCGGTATCTGGAGGCCTTTCAGGAGCACATCAACGCGAAGTACGGACTCGCGAGCCCAAAGGACAACCGGCGTGTGCAGTTCACGGACGCGTCCGAAATGATCAGCCGGTACAAGGGCGATGTGTTCGAGGGCGCTAACAGCGCGCTGAAGGCCTCGATTCTTGAGGCAGTGATGACGCGTGATGTGACCCGGTATGACGACTTCAGGGCCTTGATCACGGAGTACGGCGAGACGCGCACACGCAATGCAGGCAGGGAGTCGGAGTACGAGAACGTCAAACCGGCCGGGGCCGCGAAGGGTGTGAACCTGAAGGAGTTCGTGTTTTCGCGCGAGTTCATCGAACTCGATGCTACGGCCAAGCGTGAGGCGCTCGAGTCGAATGTGCATGCGCAGTACGTCGAGCCAGGCGTATCGCGCGATACGCCGCGGATCTATCTCGATTCGCTCGAGACGTGGCACGACACGCGCGCGCGAGAGATCAAGTATCTGAACAGCGGCAGCAGCTTCTACAGGACGTATCTGGCCGCGTCGCCAGCGGAGCAGCGACGCATTCTCGAACACCGCGAACAGCGGTTCTACGATGCAACAGGAGGGCTCAATGAGCGCACACGAGAGCGAACACAACAGCGCCACGATCGATCCGGACACTGGCGAGATTGGAAGCGGATGGGAGCCGCCGGAGCAGGAGGGCGGGCGCGAGAGCGCGGCGCCGGGCGGGAACCGGAAGGGACAGGGCAGTCGCAGCAATGGTGGAACGAGCTCGAACGCGCGCATCGCGAAATCACGGGGCGATGGAGAGCCGGAGCGGATCACGACCTTGACGCTCGCTTCGATCGATCCGGCGCGCCGTCCCAATCCATCCACCGTGTGCATGGCCTGCCCGGCCGCGGTGTGGATGGCGACGCCGCGCGACGTCAAGTGCTTCTGCCGGCTGATGCATTACTGGAGCTGGGAAACCAGCAAGCCGAACGAATTGACACACTGCGATGGTCTGGCGATCGCGAGCGAGCGGGAAGAGAACAGCTAGACATTTCGGTGCCACGGCCGCGATGGCGCGAAGGCGCCGACGGCGGCTTCGACGTGGGCCGCAACTACGGCGAGCTCGCGGATCGGCGGCAATGGTCGGGCGAACCCGATGCCATTGACAGTTCCGACGGCGAGCCTGAATGGAAAGCGATCGTAGATCGCATGTTTGTCGCGTGGGACCAGGCGGACGAGGCAGGGCGGACGCGTCTCACGCGCACCGCCGCCGGGAAGTTCATGCGGGCCGGAGGACCGTTCGGCTCACGCGAGCCTTTTGGTCTGAGCGATGCGTCTGGCGGTGGCCGCCTTCCCGCAGGGTTCGGGCCACGTGAGGAGATCCGCAACCTCGCGGATGTGCAATCGTTCGATGCGATCGAATCGCTGCCCTTCGAGATCCGGCCAACCGATGCTCCGTTTCCGACGGACGGCGCGTCGGGCGATTTCAATGCCCGTGCGCGCGCGTCGACCGGGCGCGCGGCGGATACCGTTCGCGACCAGTTTGCACGTGACCTGTCCGAGACTCGCACGGCACGACGGGCCCGGGAGCGGGAGGAGTTCACCGAGATCCGCGCGACGCTCGACGCGGGCCGGCTGCTGGCCGCGCTCGCGCACTCGCACGGACTGATCGTCGAAAAGTATTCGATCGGTAAAGGCGCGGACGGCGGTGACAGAATCCAGGCCGGCTCGCGCAATCTGAATGTGTCTGACTTCCTCACCAAAGAGATGAACCTGTCATGGGAGGAGGCGGCGCAGCTGCTGCGCGAGACCTATCGCGCACAGACAGGACGTAATCCGGAGCATGCACCGAGGCGTACGCCTGAACGGGACCGATGGGGCGAGTTTCAGCAATGGCGATCGGCATACCGGAACGAGCTACGTCGCGCGTGGGATGCGCAGGTCGATCATGAGAGTAAGCGGCGAAAGGCGGTCAAATCTGCGTTCTACAGTGCCCGCAGCGCGCTCATTGAACGCCCGGGCATGGACCTGTCAAGCGTGCAGCGCCGCGAGCAGCTGTCCGCAGCACGTGTCGCGCGCCTTGAGGCAGAGGCCGCGCTGCGTGTGCAGATCGCGAAAGAGCGGGATGCGCTGAAGGGCGCCGCAAGCCGGCCGTTGACCGAGCAGTATCGTGACTTCCTGCAGGAGCGCGCTCAGGAAGGCGACGAACGGGCGCTGCGTGAGTTGCGCCGGATGCAGCAGATCCGCCTGCGGACGAAACGTGCAGACGACGAACGCGCGGTCATTTTCAGTGCGCCGTCTCATGCGGTGAAGCGACCGGCGGCCCACGATCGCAACGAGATCATCTACGCGGGCCCGGCGATCACGTACGAGGTGCGGGCCAGCGGCGAGGTCGACTACCGGAAGGACGGTGTGGCGTTCCTCGTCGACGAGGGCCGCACGTTGCGCCTGTGGGATAGCGAGCGCGAGGCGATCGAGATTGCGCTGCGTTTCGCGCAGCAGAAGTTCGGCAGCACGCTGTCGCTGTCCGGACCTGATGACTTCCGGGCAGCCGCGGCGCGTGTGGCGGCCGACACGCGCATGCGCATCGTGTTCGAGCAACCAGAGCTGGAGAGCATCCGGCAGGTCCGGCTTGCGCAGCTCGATTCCGAAGCGCTGGAACGTCGGGCAGCGCAGCGTGAGCGCGAGGCATGGGAGCGTGACGAGCTGCGCGATGCTGTGCGCAATCCGCCGCCACCCACCTCGGAAGATCCGTCCAATACCGACTTGGATGTAGCACCGCCCGCTGATCCGGATGCACCGGACAGCGGGCCGGATATTGACCGATGAACCATCAACCTGCGCGAAGAAAATGAACGAGCTTGCACACATCGATCGCGGCGGCCCGATTGCGGTCGCGCCCGGCCTGATCTTCAGCGGCACGCCGTCGCAAATCGTGAATCTGCCGATCTACATTAAGGGCGGCGTCGGCGCGATCGTTGTTTTTGCGGCCTACCTGTGTGCGCAGACGCGCTGGCCAGTGCCCTGGTTTGCACCGGTCGTTGCGCTGCTGGCGATCGTGGCGGGCGTCCTCGTCGTGTACCTGCGTACGGCGTACACCGAAATCGTCATCGACACGACCCGCATCACCCGCAGACAGGGCATTCTCAGCCGGCGGATGCGCAGCCTCGAACCCTTCCGCATCCAGGACGTGACGTCGTTGCACCCCTGGTGGCAACGACCTTTGGTTATTGGCACGGTGCTCGTGCTGACCAGCGACTCAAGCAATCCGCAGTGGCGTCTTCCCGGGATGCGGGGTGCCGAGCAGCTGAGAGGCGAACTGAACCTGGCCGCGATCACGTTGCGCGACGCGAAGGGCATACGCGAGGTCAACATGGGCCGAGTATAAGCGCTCGTCTCCTGACGCCGGCAGCCCGCGCCGGCGATACCGATAAAACAGGGTATGAGTCGTGCGTATTCGTACGATCATTAGCGGAGGATCGCGCAAACTGTTGTCCTCTCTCGGGTTCGGTATGGCCCTCCGAATAGCCGAATCTGAGCCAGCCAGCGACCAGCGAAGGTCGCTGCTTTTTTATTCGTAAAAGCAACTAACGGACCGCGCCTACATCCGCCGACATCAAACCTGTAAAAGCCGCTACGAACGTAGCCGGTTGCATGAGAAAACTGAAGGGGTAGATAGTTTAAGTTAATTGGAATTGATTCCGTGCTACGGTGGAGCGGCTTTTCCATCGGCGTCGCATTCCGTGCCTCTTGAAACAAGAAAGGGCAGGGTTATCCACGGGGCCGCCGCCCGCTTCTTCAATAGCGAGAGGCGAGCGGCCCGGTGCATAACCCGTGTCGAACGCGATGTCGTTTTGCCTGTTGGTTCGTTACCAGTTGACGAGGCAGCATTGCTCGCAGGGAGCAACTTATGGGTGCAAGCAACGCTTTCGTCGAACCGGTCTGGGAACGATTCCCGCTAATCGCTTCGAACTGTTACGCCCGCCGCTGGATACAAAGTTGTACATCGCTCGGCTTGGCGAGAAACACAGTCGCGGCTTACATGTACGCGATGGAAGGCTTCCTTGGCTTTGCGCAGGATCATTCCATTGATCTGCGCTGCACATCGCAAGAAGCTATAGCACGGTATGTCGGTGATCTGCGCACCCAGCCGAGTCGATCGGGTGCCAGTGTGACTCGCATCGACTCGGGCGGCTTCTTATCGAACGCAACACTGCAGCAGCGTCTCACTGCAGTCCGGTTGTTCTTTGAGTTTCTTGTCGATGAGGGGCTTGTCAGAAACAACCCTGTGAGCCGCGGCCGACATACGTTATCCAGCCGTTTCGGCGCGCGTGGTGAGCGAAGCCTCGTCCAGAAATTTCATAAGCTACCCTGGATTCCTACGGAGGCGCAGTGGATGTCACTGCTTGCTGTGGTCCGCGACGAACCGCAGCGAAACAGGTGCATGCTGGCATTTGCCTATGATGCAGCGCTTCGCCGAGAGGAACTGTGCGAGCTTCGAAGCAGTGATCTCGATCCAGCGCACCGGTTGCTGCGTATCCGCGCAGAGACAACCAAGGGCCGACGGGAGCGTGTCGTGCCGTATTCCGACACGTCGGGGCAACTGCTACGTGACTACCTTCTGCATCGGCGATATGTTGCCAGCGATCGGCAAGCCTTATTTCTGTCTGAGTCACCCCGCAACCGGGGAGCGCCGATCACGTTATGGACGTGGTCCAAGGTTGTCCGCTCCATCGCGCTCCGTGCCAACGTTCCGTCGTTCTCCACCCATACGCTGCGTCATCTTTGCCTGACAGATCTCGCACGGTCAGGCTGGCAACTCCACGAGATCGCCCGCTTTGCTGGCCATCAGAGTCTGGAGACGACGCGGCAATACATACATCTGTCCGGACAGGATCTGGCGGAGCGGTTGGCAAAGACAATGCGTCAAATCCATTCGTGGCGCGTTGACGCCCTGGCTGGTGCTGACTGACGAGTGGAGACGATGATGAAGGCATCTCATACCACGCGCACTCTGACCTCAGCCTCCGGCGCCCGTACCTGGCTCTGGCCAATACGAATAGCGGACTATGATCGCAGCAGCAGCCTGACAGCTGCAGAACACGAGCTACTTACATGCAAGCTCTCCGGGGACCTGTGGACCGAGCGCGGAGTGAGGACTATGCTCGGCCAGTTGGCTGGTCTGGAACGGCTGCTGACGCCGATCAATGATGCGCTTGCCGTGATCGATGGCAGACGCGACTGTGGCGACCGCGTCAGGCTGATACTTCTTCAAGGCTGTGCAGAGCGAAGGACAACTTTCTGGGCATGGGACGAGACCATTTGGCGCAATGTTCTAGGCACCAACCAACAGGTCTTCGTTTCGGCGCACGATGTGAAGCCGCGCGCCGCTGGTGAGCGCCTGGCATTAATCGCCGTTGCCTATTTGCTTCGCTGTTTTCGCGACATTTCCAGTCTGGGAGAGGTAAAGCGGGTTGCTCTGGCAGAGAAGATCTTCGGCAAGGATCAGGTCTCTACAACTTTGACGCGCGTAACGGACGTTGTGACGGCGTGGGGTTATCGCAGCCCGAACAAACCGCTGATCAGCATGGTCGCTGAGCTCCTGCTTATAAATCAGCGGCCGGAGCTTGAATCGCTGACAGCCGACTTCATCGGAGCGGTTCGTGCCCGATGGCGCGACTCCAACCATCGCAGCTCCCTGTACTTCCAGTTGGCGCGCGTCCTTGCGACATTGGGGATAGTTTCAGATGAACCCAAAGTGCGCGATACCGTGGACAGGGAATTCATAGCTGCGGGGAGAATCGCAGGCATCGCTGCCGACTGGGTCGCGATGGTGGAGCGATGGGAAGCGACCAGCACACTGACGGCAGTTAGCCGCCGCCAATTTCGAAACATGATTCTGAAGGCCGGTCGCTGGTTGAAAGACCGGCATCCCGAGGTTACCGGTGCCGATCAGTGGACCCGCGAACTGGCGGCAGAGTACGTTGGCGCGGTGGACAGGATGCGTATCGGAGATTATGTTTGGCACACCGCAGGTATATGCAATGGACTCGGTAAACCGATAACAGCGCGATCGAAGAACGCCTTGCTGGGTTCTATGCGGTGTTTTTTCACTGATGCACAGGAATGGGAATGGATCCCACGCCGATTTGATCCGACACGAGCGTTTGCGACGCCTCGCCCGATCAAGTCACTGATAGGCCCGGCGCCGCGCACCATTGCGGACGACCTTTGGGCGAAACTCCTCTGGGCCGGTCTGAATCTGGCGTCAAGTGATCTTCCCCTGCATGGCAGCGCAGCATCGGACAGCAACCTGACGGAGAATCGTCGCTGCACTGTTGGCTACTATCCACTTGAGATGTTGCAGGCGTTGAGCATCGTATGGCTCTTTGCCGGACTACGTAGCGACGAGATCATTCGACTACGAGTTGGCTGCGTGCGGAAGGGACCGCCAGTAGAAGAAGTGGCGGCGCAATGCTGGATGCTCGATGTTCCAGTTCACAAGACAGGAACGGCATTTACGAAGCCGATCGACACCATTGTTGGCGAAGCCGTATCAGCATGGGAGCGCGCGCGTCCCGTACAACCGCTTGCGCTCGACATCAAGACGGGCGAGCAGGTTGAGTTCCTGTTCTCGTATCGTGCGAGGGGGATTCCGCATCACTACCTGAACAGGCATCTGATTCCGCTGCTTTGTCGTAAGGCTGGCATTCCATCTGCAGATGCACGCGGCCGGATCAGCAGCCACCGGGCGCGGTCGACTATCGCGAGCCAACTCTTCAATGCCAGGGAACCGATGACGCTGTTCGAACTGCAGGCGTGGCTTGGCCATCGCTCGCCAGTCAGCACGCAGCACTATGTCGCGTTCACGCCTACGAAGCTGGCAAGAGCTTACTCCGAAGCGCAGTACTTTCAACGGAACCTGAGAATGATGGAGGTATTGATTGATCGGCAGGCTATCGACAGCCGGAATCCAGATGAACCATGGCGTTACTACGATCTGGGCCACGGGTTGTGCTCTTATGAGTTTTTTGACCAGTGTCCGCATCGCATGGCGTGTGCGCGGTGCGACTTCTACGTTCCGAAAGAATCGACGCGGGCTGAACTTATCACATCAAAGACCGGCATGATCCGTATGCTGCAGGAAATACCGCTCACCGAAGAAGAGCGCAACGCCATCGAGGGTGACCAGAAAGCTGTCGACCGTCTGCTTCGACGCCTCGAATCCATGCCGGCACCAGATGGCTCGCTCCGAAGGAAGCGGTGAGACAGATGTTGAAGGCATCAGGCAGGAGTCGGCCAGGAAGAGTCATTCGTCGCGGCCGTCGTTTGGACATTCGTGCGACTGCTTCGCTCCCGTCAACGGCCGTTCGACCACCGATGATGTGCGTCGCGTCGTCTGCCATCGCGGTCATTTGCGCAGGATCGCTTTTCTATGCTCTGCCAATGACCGCTTTGAAGTGACGTCGATGCCCGGAGTCGACCCAGTGCAGTGTCACGAGCCCGATTTGCGATGGTCCCGCTTACGGCTTAAGACAGTCATCGCGACCGAGCTTCGCCAAACAAGCCCGGCTTCTCATTCGGCCCACGACGCCTCAAGATTCGCGCACAGTAAGCGACCCCGCGCAATTGGTGGTGCCGCTTCAAGCGGTGTGAATGCCGGCAGCGCAAAACTGCCCAACTCAAATAGGAGAGCTTTTCCGTTAGAGAGAGTTGCAACACTGAAACGTCGCGTCTCATGCGAGCTGACCAAGCAATGAGAGGCTCGCATAGCGGCATCCTGGACGATCACCATGTCCATGCGCGGGGTTCGCGGGCTCAGGACGATCCTGACTTGTCGATGGTGTTCTGATGACGGGGCAAGCCGCCGAGCCGGCGCCAGGTTAAGGAGCTGATGACCATCTACCGGGCCTCGGGCGCAGCCGGCATGCGTTCCAGCAGACGCGACCGTCCAGGCAACCGGAAGCTGCACGAATGACTGGCCATACGCGCGCTGACGATCGCATTCAGTTCTTCCTGGGCGGCCACCCAGCTTCGCAGCATGTTGGCGTTCAGACGGCAGGCGCTACCGCCGCGATCGACACGTTCGGCTGCATCGCCGCGCGGATCACCTGTGTTGTCTTGAACTCCTTGCAATGCCGCCGACGTCGCGGCGGTTGCACAACCTCCTGCATCACCCCGGTCTCATATATCGCGTACATTTGTCCATTAAAAATTCAGACAGACACGATTCCCGCTCCCAGCCAACCTCCAATCAAGGTGACTTCATAGTGCGCTTGCGTCGCGAGACGCCATTCGGCCGTATCTCGGATATCACCTCGCAACGGCCGATGCCGATGCCACCTCGACGGCTTCGACAAAGTTCGCCACAATCGACTCCATCGCTGCCCCCGGTCCGAGCACTGCACAAATGCCATTGCGTTTGAGCAAACGTGCGTGCTCGTCCGGAATGATGCCACCAACCACCACCGCTGCCCTCGGTCGACGGACCCGCAGCGTGCGCACGACCTCGCCAACAAGGTCAAGATGCGCACCCGATAGGGACGAAATGCCGACGACATCGGCCTTCGCTGCGATCGCGTCGTCGACCACCTCTCCGGGCGAGCGGAACAGCGCGCCGAGCGACACGTAGAATCCGGCATCGGCCAACGCCGCCGCGACGGTCTTTGCACCCCGATCGTGGCCGTCCTGCCCCACCTTTGCGATGAGCACCCTGGGCAGGCGTCCGAGGCGCGCGGCAAGAGCACTGACGCGATCGCATGCGTCACGCCATGCCCCATCGATGACCCGCGCTTCGCCGTAGACTCCGCTGCTAAAACGACTGGGCATGCTGTAGCGTGGCCAGACGGCCTCCAGCGCGCGCGTGCATTCGCCGATTGTCGCGCGCGCGCGGACACACTCGATGGTGAGGGCCAGCAGGTTGCCGGTGCCGTCACGCGCACCGTCAGCGAGCGCCGCCAGCGCGTGCGAAACCAGGACATCGTCGCGCTGTGCCTTCAGTTCTGCCAGCTGCCGAACTTGCCTGGCACGAACCCGCCGACCGTCGATCTCCAGACAGTTAGACGGAGTATCCGCATCCGGTGATCGAAACCGGTTCACACCCACGACGACACGCTGCCCTGCATCGATCCGCGCCTGCGTGCGTGTTGCGGCTTCGTGAATGCGCTGCTGTACCCAACCCGAGCGGATCGCTTCGACGACGCCTCCCTGCGTAGCGATTTGCGTCATCAGATCACGCACGCGCCGGGCAATATCGTCGGTAATCGACTCCATCATGTACGAGCCCGCCCACGGGTCGATAACATCGCACAGGCCCATCTCATGCTGCATGATCAACTGCGTGTCACGCGCGAGCCTTGACGCATCCGCGCTGGGGAGTGCAAGCGCCTCATCGTACGCATTGGTATGCAGCGACTGGGTACCGCCGAACACGGCGGCCATCGCCTCGATCGTCGTCCGGACGATGTTGTTCTGTGGATGCTGCGCAGTGAGCGACCATCCCGACGTCTGGCAATGCATGCGCAAAGATTGCGCTCTAGCCCCACGTGCACCCAGTTCGCTCATTATCCCGGCCCAGACGACCCGAGCGGCGCGGAGTTTGGCGACTTCCACAAAGAATTCGGTGCCAACGCCAAAGAAGAAACTCAGCCGTTCGCCGATGCGCTCGACATTCATGCCCCGCTTCACCAGGGCATCGACGTAGGTGCGCGCATTGGACAGCGTCAGCGCGAGTTCGAGTACCGCGTCTGCGCCGGCTTCCTGAAAGTGGTAGCCTGAGATGGAAATTGCATTGAAACGCGGCGCGCGTTCGGCCAGATACTCGACGACGTCCGCGACGATCCGTAAGGACGGCTCCGGCGCGAATATCCAGGTATTGCGCACCATGTATTCCTTCAGGATGTCATTCTGGATCGTACCTGTAAGGGCCTCCAGATGCACACCACTTTCTTGCGCAGCGACGATGAATGCAGCGAGTACGGGTAGCACGGCGCCGTTCATTGTCATCGAGACCGACACCCGATCGAGCGGAATCTGCCGAAACAGGCGCTTCATGTCCTCGACGCTGTCGATTGCGACTCCAGCCATGCCGACATCGGCCACGGCGGCAGGATCGTCCGAATCGTAGCCCCGATGCGTCGGCAGATCGAAGGCAACCGATAAACCCTGTGCCCCTTCGGCTAGCGCCGTCCGGAATGCAAGATTCGAATCGGCCGCGTCCGCATAGCCTGCGTATTGACGGATCGTCCACGGTTTTTGCGTATACATCGACGCATGGGGCCCTCGCACGAAGGGCGCCTCACCGGGCCGACTGCCGAGATGCGACACCCCTTCAAGATCGCTCTCCGTGTATAGCGCTTTAAGCGGTACCGCATTGGGCGGGTGCCGTACCGCGTCGCGACTTTCATCGGCGAAGCCCCGGTCGCCGCGCAGATCGCCCTCGCGGTTCATCGCTGCCTCCAATGCTTGCTTGTTACTACGTCGGCAATCTTCTGCTGATCGCTGCCGCGACGAAGCTCGCACCAATGGACGAGGCCGCGTTCATCCTTATGCTCCGCGACCACGCGCAGTCCAAGGGTGTCACCAACATCAATGTTGCCGTAGAAGAACAACTCGCGGCCTGCGATAACCGGTGGCTCGTGGAACCGGTGGCGCTGCCATTCGGCACGGTCAACAAATGACTGAAAGCTTGCAAAGTAGAGAAAATCCGCACCGTTGAAATCGTTATTCGGACATGGCAGAAATTCGATCCAGTCGTTCCCGACGCGATCGGCGCTTGTGAAGGGCAACCGCTCGTCCCACTGCCCGGCGCGAAACTGCTTGCCACGCCGCGCCATGTCCACTGCATCCGCCGGCGGAGTCGGTGTCGGGCCTCCCATTGCAGCGAACGTCGCGCGCGTCACTGAACGGTTGTTGCGCACCTCGTGCCGCCGCACGAACGTCGACGACATCGACACGATGGCGCACTCGCCATTGCCCGAAAGCAGGCGGTGCCGGCTAAAGTGGCGAGCCGGACCGGTTCGGCAAAGCCCAGTACCGAGTTCGAAATCGTCGTTCTCTCCGATTGCGTGGAGCGTTGCCCCCGTCAATCTGATTGCGGTGAAGGCCGCGTACGATTTGCTTCCATCGTCATCGACGAAATCCGGTGCACGCCGGCCAGCATCTCCGGCCAGCGCCTCCCAGTGGCGATGCCCGCATTCCTTGATCAGCCAGTTTTCGGACAGCCCCGTATAGGCCAGTTGTGGCATCCCGGCACGATAGCTCTGTGTCGTTTGCTGCATGCGCTTCAGGCCGCTACAGTGTCGCAAGAGGACGTTCGCTCGCGGACGCTCGCGAGAATTGCCTGCACCACGTAGGCGGCATCGCGCGCGATCCCCGAGAAACGCCCGGAGCCCCACGTATGAAGCCACGGCAAGCCGATGAAGTAGAGCCCCTCAACCGGCGTGATGCCACGCGTGTGCGCCGGATAACCGCGGCCGTTGAACACCGGGGCGTCGATCCAGCTGAAGTCCGGGGTAAAGCCGATGCACCAGATAATCGATGTAATGCCGCTGCCTGCGAGTTCGAGCGTCGTACGCTCGTGACGTGGCTGCCATAAAGGCTCATAGACACCGCCGGGCGGTGCATCGATGCCGTTCTTTTCGATGAATGCATCGATACTCGCATTGATCCGGTTATACGTATCGTCCGCATCGTCGAGATTAACCGTGAGGTTAGGCGCGAACTGCAAGTGTCCATTCTGCAGGTCGTCGAGTCGTCCGTACAACTCCATGCCTTCGGCCGCGAACTTGCGCAGATCGATGTCGCGTCCGCCGTCGCGGCCGGTCACATAGTGATTGGTGTTGTCACGCACCCCTTCACGCAAGGGATGCATTTCCACCGGCATGTCGTAGTACTTCATGTCGGCCAGCCAGTCCACCACATCGCGCCCGCGGTAAAAGCGCGCACAGCGTGGCGCCTCGCCCACGGCGAGCACCACCTTGCGGCCGGCCAGATGCAGGTCCTCGGCAATCTGCGCGCCGGACTGCCCCGATCCCACCACCATCACCGCGCCCTCGGGCAGCGCCTGCGGGTTGCGATATTCCGACGACTGCAACTGCACGATCTGCGCGGGCAGGCGTTCAGCCATGCGCGGCACGATCGGCGTGTGATAACCGCCCGAGGCTACTACGACCTGATCGGCGGTGAAATCGCCCTGGCTCGTCGCTACCGCAAAGGTGCCGTCGTCCAGCCGCTTCACGCGTTTGACCTGGGTGTGCTCGATTACCGGCGCATCGACCATCGCGATGAAGCCATCGAGATACGCGATGATTTCATCCTTGTTCATAAAGCCATGCGGATCGTCGCCCGGGTACGGATATCCCGGCAACGCGCATTGCCAATTCGGCGTGACGAGGCAGAACGCGTCCCAGCGCTGGTTGCGCCAGGTATGCGTGACGGTGTTCTTCTCGACGACGAGGTGGTCGACGCCGGCCCGTTTCAGATAGTAGCTGATCGACAGACCGGCCTGCCCGCCACCGACGACGAGCACGCTGTAGTGCCTGTTCTCGCGCGTCCCGGCGCTTAAGGAGTGCGCTGTGTTCGACATGATGCGTCCTTGCAAGTAAAAAATCGGCTCACCGTCGCGGCGTTGCCGCCCGGCGCACCAGGTTCAACGGTTCATCCCGGGTTTAGAGCAGTTCGATGACCTTGACGGTCGCGTCGGGTCGATTGCGAAAGCGGTCTGCCTGCTGTTCGATCTGCGCGAGCTGATCCATCGCCGCCGAACAGGCAAAGCCGTACTTCTGCCGCACGCGCTCCGAGGCAATGTTGAGCGCCTCGCGCGAGCGTCTGACAAAATCGTCGAGCGGATAAGCATGGCCCGGCGTAAAAAACTCGCTGACCACCTGCGACGGCGAATAACAATTTGCTTCGTCCCCGTCGGGCCATTGAATCCGGAAGTGCATGACAGGCATAGAAATCCTCTTTTACTGATGGCTTAGTGAATGGCAAGCGGCTGGTGTGCCAGCCACGCGCGATAGGCGTCGACATGACGGCGGGCGCTAGCGTCCCAGCTAAAGCGGGCAAGCAGCGCTGGCACAGCATGAGCAAAATCGATTGCGCTATCGCCGCGAATCACGCGCAGCAGCGCTGCGGCAATCGAGTCTGCGTCGGTGGGGGTGGCCCAGAAACAGGTGGCGTCATCGAGGTATTCGGTGAACGGTGCGATCGCCGACGCCACCACCGGCGTGCCGCACGCGAGCGCTTCGAGGACGACCAGGCCGAAGCCCTCGCGCACCGACACCATCGCCAGCACATCCGCGCTCCGGAATAAAGCCGGCATCGCGGCATCTTCGAGCGGCCCTGTGACCACAATGCTTTCGTGCGTTCCGATTGACAAACCGTGCTGCGCCGCGCACTGGATAAAACGCTGCGTGTACCCGTCGTGGTCGAGAAGACTGGCACCGCCCGCGATGACAAGCTGGGCGAGCGGCAAGGCGCGGCGCATCAAGGCAAATCCATCCAGCAGCGCGAGCGTGTTCTTGCGCGCTTCGACGCCACCCACCGCGAGGATAAGCGGCCCCGCTCCGAGTCCTAGCCGTTGCCTGAGCGCCTCGTCTGCGGGTAGCGCCTGTGCGGTGTAACGTGCAGTGTCGACGCCGTTAGACACCGTGACCGCAGCGATTCCGTAACGACCTGACATCTCGCGTGTCCACGTGTCGCTCACACAGAAAACCTGGTCGGCGTCGCGGTACGCGCGTGCTTGCCATGCGGCAAGACGCGGATCGTCGAAGTGATCGAGGTGGTGCACGGTGCGCACGAAACCGCGTATCACACCTTCCTCCTTGAGTTCGGCGAGTGCATTGCCGCTGATGCTGTCCTCGGCGTGCAAGACGTCGAAGGCCGTGGGGCCGTGCGCCCGCACACTCCTCTTCAATGCGCGGATGCGCGCATCGACCAGCGCAACGGTGCCTGCCTGCGAGTCCGTGACCGGCGCGTACACCACGCGGCATGGCGGCGTGCGAAATAGCGTCTCGCCATTCGTAGCCGGTGCGAACACCGTGACGTCATGTCCTTGCGCACTGAGTGCGCTCGCCAGCTCGAGCGTATGCACAACGCCGCCGCGCGGATTGACCGAGTGCGTCAGCAGCGCAATCCGCAATGCGTCCATGCTCATCGCGGCACCTGATCGGCCGGGACGATAAACGACTCGCCGCTGAAGTCCCACAACACTGCCACATCGTCACCGCGATGGACGACCGCCTGGCGCGTTGCGTCTACCGTCCCAATCTCCGCACAGGCCAGCGAGCGCGCCTCAAATCGCGCCTGCACGCGTTCGACGTCCGATTCACGCACCGAGAGCAGGTAGCCGAAACTCGGAAACGCGGTGACCCAACGCGCGAGCGGCACGTCAGCCGGCTTCGGTATCGCATCGAGATCGATGCGAGCGCCGACCTGCGAACATTCGAGCAACATCAAAGCCGTGCCCAGCGTACCCGCCATGCTGATGTCTTTCGCTGCATCACACAGCCCGTTCTCGGCTAACTGCGGCAACAACTCAAGGTCGTCGCGCAGACGCGCAGCCGGCGCTCCGACTGAAGCATTCCAGAACGGATACGGTTCCTCGAAGCGGCCGCGCAGATCGACCGCCATCAGGAGGCGGTCGCCCGGTCTCGCGTTGAAACTCGACAGCAGCGCGTTAGCGCGGCCCAGAATCGACACGGCCAGCTGCGCCTGATCGCTTCGCGCATTGGTGTGTCCGCCGACAATCGGCACCCCGTACGCGACGGAGGCCGCCACCATTCCCGCGAGCACCTCGTGCGCCGCGTCGATGCCATCGCTCCACAGCGCATCCACGACCGCGAGCGGCCGCCCGCCCATGGCATAGATATCGCTGACGTTGACCATCACGCTGCTGTAGCCGGCGAACCAGGGCATCGCCTGGACGAAGTCGCTGACCATGCCTTCGATGGCGAACAACAGGTAAGCGTCGCCATCCGGCAAGGCTGCGCAATCGTCGCCGACCGCCACTGCCTGGCCGAGATCGCCGGCACCGCCCGGCAGATGTCGCGCCAGCGACGACACGACGCCGGCAATATCGGTCTTGTGCCGAAAGCCGCGGCTTTCGCGCAAACTAGTGACCAGATCCGCCAGACTCATGAGCCGCTCCGCGATTGCGTGACAAAGCCGCTGCGCGGTGTCGTGCACGGCGGGTAGTGCTGAAGCTGCGCCTGCATCAGATGATGCGGACGGCCGAGCATCCTTTCCTCTGCAAGTACATCCCAACGCAGACGGCGAAACAGCGGCACATTCTGGCTCTGCACATGTGCGAGGAATGTCTGACAGCCGAGCGCATGCGCGCTCGTCACGGCGAGACGGATCAGCGTTGCACCGATCTTGCCGTGCCGGCGAAACGCAGCGTGCACGGCGAGCCGCGAACCGAACCAGACGCCAGGCTCTTCCTGATGGATCCGCACCGTGCCCACCACCTGCTCCGGCATCCCGGCAATACAGCTCACCGCCACCAGTTGCTGGGCACGCTCGTCGATTTCGTCGCGGTCGTCGCCGACGAAGATGCCCTGCTCGATGCAGAACACCGCGCGCCGCAGCTTGTAGGCTTCATCGGCTTCCCACTGCAGCGTGGTCCACTTGATCCGGTATTCGGTCGGCGTGTAAAACGCCGGCGCAACATCCAGGTCGTTCAGTTCACCCGGTGCACCCGCAATCGCTTCGCCAAACATGATCACCCCTCGTATGAAGACAGGGACGAGCACGCGCCGCACTTGCCGCAGCCGGCCTTGATGTCCGCTGAGCGCATTTCAGCCGCAGCGAGCATTGAGCCGAGCGGCTGCAGCACCGACTTCATGAACTCCGGCGACGGCGCCGGATGATCTTCAAGCGGCGTGCCGCTGATCGGCACGAATGGCACGACAAACGGATACACGCCGAGATCGATCAGCTCGCGCGAAATCGCGAGAATCGCTTCGGCGGTGTCACCGAGTCCCGCGAGGATATAGGTGCTCACCTGTCCCCGTCCGAACACGGCGACCGCCGCCTTGAACGCTTCCATATAGCGCGACAGCGGCACGCCCGACTTACCCGGCATGATGCGTTCGCGCAACGACGGCGTCACCACTTCGAGATGCATGCCGAGCGTGTCGATGCCGCTCGCCTTCATGCGCGCGAACCATTGATCGTCGTCCGGTGGTTCGCATTGCGCCTGGATCGGGAGATCGACCGCGGCCCTGATCGCGAACGCACTCTCGCAGAGAATCTGCGCGCCACGGTCGCTGGTGGGCGGCGTGCCGGTCGTCAGCACCATATGCTTGACACCGTCCAGCAGCACAGCCGCACGCGCGACTTCTGCGAGCTGCTCCGGTGTCTTGCGCGCAATCGTGCGACCCGCAGCAAGCGATTGACCGATCGCGCAAAACTTGCACGTCTTGCGGCGGCTCTCATAGCGAATGCAGGTTTGCAGCACGGTGGTCGCCAGCACATCGGCGCTGTGCAGCGTTGCGATGTGCGAGTACGGCACGCCGTCGAGCGTCTGCATGGCGTAAAAGCGCGGCACCTTCGGAAAGCTGATATTGGCAATCGGAATCGTGCCGCGCAGCAATGCGCTGGTGCCGTTTGCATCGGCAGGCGCGGCGACGAACGGCGAATGCCACGCCGTGTTCGTATGCACCGGCACCATGATGGTCACGCCGTCCACCGTGACGGCTTTGTGATCGGACGGTCCCGCGCCACCGCGCCGGCTGGCGACGCCGGTACCAGGATCGGCCAGCCGCAAGCCGACCGACTGCAATTCAGTCATCAATTGCCGGCTTGCGGCCGGCAGGGTCTCGCTGGAATTCATCGCGGCATCCCGTGGTTGAGTTGAAATCGGTGCTGGACGAGGCGTTCCACGCATTGCCCGGCGACGGCATCGGCGACACTGTCGTAGCCGGCCGCTCGTTGATCGCGAGGCTCAGCAATTCGGGCCGCGCATAGTGGCCGACCGAATCCATCATGCGTTTGCGCTTGGTGATCAGCGCCATGTCGAGATCGGCGATCACCATGCCTTCGCCTTCACGCAGCGGCGCAGCCAGATGCTGCCCCTCGGGTGACACGATTGCCGTATTGCAGCCGCCACGCAGCGCCTTTTGCAGACTCGTATCGCTCGTGACAGATGCAATCTGCGCTTCGGTCAGCCACCCCGTTGCGTTCACGACGAAGCAGCCCGACTCGAGCGCGTGATGGCGGATCGTCACTTCAATCTGCTCGGCGAAAATCGGCCCCACCAGCGAGCCCGGAAACTGGCTGCAGTGAATTTCTTCGTGCTGCGTCATCAACGCGTAGCGGGCGAGCGGGTTGTAGTGCTCCCAGCAGGCCAGCGCACCCACGCGTGCCACGCCGGTTTGCACGACCTTCAGTCCCGCCGCATCGCCTTGCCCCCAGATCATCCGTTCATGGAACGTCGGCGTGATCTTGCGGCGCTTGAGCAACAGTTGCCCATCCACATCGAAGATCAGCTGCGTGTTGTACAGGCTGCCGTGATCGCGCTCGTTCACCCCGAGCACGACGACCATGCGATGCAGGCGGGCACGCTCGGCCACCGCCTGCGTCACGGGGCCGGGCACCACCACCGCTTCTTCGTAAAGCCGCATGTGGTCGGCGCCGGAGGCAACCGGTGGCCGCACGAACGAAAAGTACGGGTAATACGGTACGAAGGTTTCGGGAAACACAATCAGTTGCACGCCTTCGCGCGCCGCCTGATCGATCGCCTCACAAACCTTGTTCAGCGTGCCGTCGCTGCGCTCGAAGTCCGGTGAAATCTGGACTGCGGCGGCACGAACGATGCGTTTTTCAGACATGGTGGTGGCCGCCTGTGCTCAGACCGTCCAGGTGTGGATGATCAGCGCGTTGTCCTTGCGATGCAGAAGCTGGATGTCGAGCACGTCGAGCGGACTGATCGGACGAATGCCTTCGATCAGCGACGCTTCGCCATGCCCATACAGCGCCTGCAAGGCGAAGCGGCATGCATACACCTTGCCGCCTTCCTCCATGAACTTCATCAGTTGCTTGTTGAAGTTCAGATGACCCGGAAACGCTTCGTCGCCGAGCGTCGGGAAACCGCGCTGCAGGCCAAGCGTCACGCCCGGGCCATAGAGCAGCACCGAGGTTTCGAAGCCCTTGCGTTGAAGACGCGTGGCTTGCAAAAGATTGACGAAGCCGATCGAGCCTTCGAACGCCACCGTATGAAACGTGACGAGCGCTTTTTCACCCGGCTCGGCCTTCACGTCCTCGAAGACTTTCTCTTCGTAGTCGACGAAGTAATCGCCCTTCTGATGCAGCGGTTTGTTGACAACTGGCATGGCACTCTCCGATGTGATTTGCGTGAACGGCGCCGCTTTACGTTTGCGCCGAGCCCACTAATGCAACGGCCGTGCCAATGATGGTCGCCACAAATGCGATCACTTGCCGATCAAATAGGCAATCATTCGGGAGGTGTGCCGAAAAATTTTTGGCCCGAAGGTTGCATACAGCGAGCCCCAGCCAATAATAGCGGCCGAGCAGGCGTCGATCGCACCAGAAAGATGCAATCAAGATGGTGTAAATGAACCGTTAAGGTGCGGTGATTCACCACAATGGACTCATCCGCCCCGTCCAATCAATCTGATCAATCCGATCAATCCGACTACGTTATGCGATCGCTTTCCAATGGCGATTCGGACATACGTGACGTCTCTTCCAATAGTCTTCTCTTTCCATGAACACCATGAGCAGCCCGACTCACCACTGGATCAAACGTCTTGCCGAAATCCGCAAACCGGCTTATCTCGCGATCCCGGATCTGATAGAAGAAGATCTCGCCGCCGGCCGCCTGCGCCCGCGCGACCGACTTCCGGGCCTGCGCGATCTGGCCGACGAACTGGCACTGAACTACACCACCGTGGCGCGCGCCTATGCCGAGGCGAAAAAGCGCGGCCTGCTCGATTCGCGCGCCGGCAGCGGCACCTTCGTGCGCGGCCGCACCGCGACGCTGCCGCTAAGCGGTGGCGGCAGCATCGAAATGACGATGAACACGCCCCCCGAGCCTGCTGACTACGCCGCACACCTGCGCGAATCCGCCGCCCGTCTGATGGCGAATAGCGACCCGTACCAACTGTTGCGTTATCACGATTTCGGCGGCACGCCGGCCGACAAGGCGGCGGGCACGGAGTGGTTAAAGCGCCGCCTCGCTCATTGCTCGCCGGACAACGTACTGGTGTGTCCGGGCATTCATAGCGCGCTCGTCGCACTCGTCTCGCAGCTGGCACGCCAGAGTGCAACAATCTGTCTCGATACGCTCGCCTATCCGGGCATCAAGGCCATCGCCGCGCAACTCGGCGTGCGTTTGCAAGCACTCGCGCGCGACGACGAGGGACCGCTCGCGCATGCGTTCGAAGCGCTCTGCAAGACCGACAAGCCTAGCGCGTTCTACTGCAATCCGACGCTGCAAAATCCGAGCACGCTGACGCTCACGAATAAAAGGCGCGAAGCGCTCGCCGACGTCGCGTTGCGCTACAGCGTGCCGATCATCGAGGATGACGCCTATGCGATGTTGCCGCAGCTAGCGCCGGACACGCTGGCGAGTTTCGCGCCTGAGCTGACTTACTACATAACGGGAATGTCGAAAAATCTGGGTGCCGGGTTGCGCGTCGCGTATCTGCACGCGCCGACTCCGCGTCAGGCGCAGCGCCTGGCAGGCGCACTGCGCGCGACCACCGTGATGGCGAGTCCATTTACGGTGTCGCTCGCCACGCAGTGGGTTGCCGACGGCACGGCGCAAGAGATGCTCAGCGCGATTCGCAGCGAGTCGAAAGCGCGCCAGGCGATTGCCGCTCGCGTGCTCGGCGCGTCGTCCTATGACGCGCATCCAGACGGCTTTCATCTGTGGCTGCCGATTCCCCGCGAAGGCGGCTGGAGTGCTTCGGAACTGGCGCTGCAGTTGCGTAGTCAAGGCATTGCCGCTGTCGCCGCCGCAGCGTTCTCGACCGACGGCAATCCGCCTAACGCGCTGCGCGTATGCCTGGGAGGCTCGAAGAATCGGATCGAATGCGAGCGGGCGCTGCGCGGAATCGCCGACACGCTCGAGCAACCGCATCTGCTGCATTCGCCAGTGATGTGAAGTAATCTGGTTGGCGCTGATACGATCAGATGGCGCGAATTGAAACACCCAGGACCGGACTCGTCTGGGTCGATGCGCTGTCGGTCGACCCGCGGTAACGTATGGCGTAAGATGACTCCCCCAATCCGTTTACCGACGCGCCTTTGTCATTGTCCGGATGTGGACAAGCCCAGTTTCTCAGAGCGCATTCGCCGAAGATTGGCGTTCGAACGTCCGTTACAGCAAACTATCACGCGCTCGCGGGCGTTCAGTAAAGGACGGCCACGGCTCGAAAAGTTGCCCGTTCGTGAATTCCGAAAGCGGCCGCTCGCGACGACCGTAGTTGATCGAACGCGAACGGCGGGTATGGCCGATGGTCTGCCGGACGAACCGGAAAATGGAACGGCCGTTGTACCTTGCGGATTCAACCGGTCGATGCAACACAATAGAAGCTGTATGAACAGCCAGAGGTGCCGTTCGATCACATATGCAATTGCATCCGGCGGCACGCGGCCACAACCTGTCGTTCAGCGAGCGGGCGAACCTGCCGTTGGAACGGCTGCATTACTCCGTTACCTGACCGACGAGCTACGCGCACAATTCGGCCACACCGGACATTCTGGTCGACGCGCAACCCGCCACTCGTGGAAGTCCGCTTTCCTATTTAGACTCCAGTCGGCTAGCTTCACGCACGATGCGCCGTTTCCCGCGACGGTATACAAACCACAAATAGCGTGAATTTCAGAAGGGTAATGAACCGGTCAGTGTCCGGTCAACTCTCTCGCCTATCATCGCACTGTGTGCCGAGGCTATCAGCTCAGTTGCCTTTCCCCGTGGCCAAAAGGATGCAGCCCGGTTTGCCAAGCTTTCAATTGGTGACGAACTCGGACCTATCGAAGCGCACACGCCCGTTGCGGCATCGAGTGAACCCGTCATCCATCCAGGCTTATCGCATGAAATTCACTGATCTGTCATCCGCCGACTTCTATAGAGACCCGTATCCCCTGTATCAGCGCCTCAGGGACGAAGGCCGTCTCGTTCCGATCGCGCCCAATACGTTCATCACGGGGCACTACGACATCATTCACGCACTGCTGGTCGACCGCAAAATGGGAAAGGGCTATCTGGACACCGTCCGGGTCCGGTATGGGGAAGAAGCTGTCCATCAACCGGCATTTCAGGCCATGTCGCGGATGTTCCTGATGATGAATCCTCCCGCACATACGCGGCTGCGCGCCCTGCTGATGAAGGCGTTCAATGGGAGGCAGATCGACTTGCTGCGCGAGGTTACGCAGGCGGTCGCCGATGAGCTAATTGACGCGCTGCCCGTGGACCGGCCGTTCGACCTGGTGTCTAACTTCTCGGTTCCGATGCCGATCAGGATGATCTGCCGGCTGATGGATGTGCGCATCGATGATGCGTCGTTGCTCAGTGCCCACGTCGGTGAACTGGTGCAGTCGCTCGAGATCGCGCCGCTGAATGCGGAGCGGCTCGCCAGCGCAAACGCGGCGGCCCGCGAACTGGAAGCCTATTTCAAGGACGTCATCGAGAAGCGTCGGAGAAAGCCCGGAACCGATCTCATTTCGACGTTGCTGTCGGTGAACGACGACGGCGACGCCTTCAGTGAGGACGAAATCATTTCGAACGTGATCCTGCTGTTCTTTGCCGGTCACGAGACGACGTCGAACATGATCGGCAATGCGCTGATCAGCCTGCATCGGCACCCCGACCAGCTCGACAAGCTGAGAACTCATCAGGAACTGCTGCCGCAAGCGGTCAGCGAATGCATGCGCCATGACACCTCGGTGCAATTCGTGGGGCGGGTGGCGCTCGAGGAGACGCAAGTCGATGGCGTCACGTTGCCCAAGGGCACGATCGTTTTAATTTTGCTCGGCGCCGCGAACCGCGACCCGGCGTACTTCGATAAGCCAGACGAATTGATCATCGAGCGGCCGGAAAACACGAATCGGTCGATCAGTTTCAGCGGTGGCATTCACTATTGCCTCGGCGCCCGTCTTGCAACGCTCCAGCTTGAAATCGCGTTGGAAACGTTGTTGAAGCGGATGCCGAACCTGTGCCTGACGAACCTCCATGATCTGCAATGGCATTCGCGCAATACGCTGCGGGGCGTGACGTCGCTGATCGCGACGCATTGACCTAGACGGACAGCGCTGCGTACGCTTGCTACGCGGCGCAGCCGTCAACGCGCTGGCGCCAGCGGCGGGGTGTATCTCGAAACCCGGAAATCTGGCAGTGACGGATACGTCGCTCGGGCTCGACAACGGGTAGGGAGTCCAAGCAACTGATGCACGTTCAGCGACAGCTGGCCATCGAAACCCAAGGTACGTCTTAAACGCGCAGATACTCGCAAAACGATTTCGAGCACCTGGAACTTGCGTCCACGAGCGACGAGTACATTCGTCGCAAGTTGTTCGCGGCGTCTGCAGCATGCAGGATTGAGCGATGCAATGACACTGAAGCACGCCGGTGCGCAACGGGGGCTGCCGTTGGCGATTCCCGCGTTGTGGGGAGCTCGCCTTTGGTTTGTGGCTCGAATACGCGGAGTCGATCATGGTACCCATCGTGCTCGATGGCCCTGCGCAGCAACGTATTATTGATCAGCTTCTCCGGTTCGATCTAGATGCGGACAATGTTGGCGTCGCCAAGAACGCCTTTCTCGCCAACATGAGCCACGAGTTGCGGCACGCCGCTCAACGGTATCCTGGGCTACGCGCAGATTCTGCGGCACGACGCGACGCTGGGCCCACGCCAACGCGAGGGTCTGGCTGTAATCCAGCATAGCGGCGAGCAGTTGATCTCGAAACACTGCATCACCTGACTCGATTGGGCACGTCATTAGCCGACGGTAAGCAGCCGTGCCAGCGAACATGTGGCCCGCACAGCGCTGCGAGCGCGCCGATGCGTCCCACGAAGGTTCGCACTGCTGGACGCGACAGGCAGCCAGGGGTCTGCAATGCGTGAACCATAAATAGCTTGAATTTCAGAATGGTAATAAACCGGTCAGGGCCCGGTCACCCCGCCCACCTATCATCGGAGTATGACGTTGATCTAATTCCAAACGAAGCGACCAATGCCCAATAGTAGGAAACCTGCGGCGGCCTCTTTTCTGTCAGACCACTGACGCACTACAAGGATACGACTATGAAACTCGCCGGCAACACGATCTTTATCACGGGAGGCGGTTCGGGCATCGGCCGCGGGCTTGCCGAGGCGCTGCACAGGCTCGGCAACAAGGTTATCATTGCCGGCCGCAGGCGCGGCCATCTCGACGAGGTGATTGCGGCGAACCCCGGGATGGCTGCGATCGAGCTCGACATTACCGACGCGGCCAGCATCGACCAGGTAGCGGCGCAGTTGATCGTGGACTACCCCGAACTCAACGTCCTGATCAATAACGCGGGCATCATGCAGCCGGACCAGGTGGGCGGCCGGATTGACGACGCGCTGATGGTGTCCACCATCACGACCAACCTCATGGGGCCAATCCGCATGACGTCAGCGCTAATCGATCACCTCAAGACGCAGAATGACGCTGTCGTCGCCTATACGAGCTCGGTGCTTGCTTTCGTGCCGTTGGCCGCGACCGCGGTGTACTCGTCGACCAAGGCGGCAATCCATTCGTACGTCCTCTCGCAGCGCTTGATGTTGCGGGACACGAAGGTTCGCGTCCTCGAGATTGCACCGCCTTGGGTGCGCACGGACCTCATCAACAGCCGCGAAGCCGAACTGGCGATGCCGCTTGACGCGTTCATCGCCGAAACGATCGCCGTCCTCGGTACCGATGCGGATGAGATTCTGGTTGAAGGTGCCAAGCCGCTGCGCGCGAACCCCGGCCCCGGCGAACACAGTCTCGTCAATGGCTTTAATGCGCTCATGACGGAAGCCCATGGCGAGATCCTCGACTCCATGTAATGGGAGAGGCGCCTGCCCAGTACTGACAAGACGTCAAACACGCTGTAGACGGGCCCACACGCGAACCGGTGGGCCACGCCGATCGCCATGACGCGGTTCAGCCATTCGTACTTTCCGGCGGGCGCTTCGAACATCGGGTTGATCCGGAAGTAGGAGCTTGCCGTGTCGCTTCCTCGCCCCTGTTCTAGCTAGTCGCTGTACGGGATCAGCGCGCCGCGACGCCCTCGCTGGGCCGCGGGCCGTTGTCAGATATTCATTCGTTAGCGGACATAGCAGCGCTCGTGTAGATCGACTCTTACGGGGGTCGTTCACTGCCATTACTTGACGGTTAAAGCTGCCGTTCGCCCAAACTGCTCATCCGTCGTCAGATGAACGACCTATAGCGGCCGTTGCCTTGAGCGAATGGCCGTTGGAATTTCGACAACGGCCATTGATGTCGACGCGCTCCGAATGACGGCAAGGGGTCGACTTCTGCCGGACGAAGCCCGTCCAGGGCAGATAAGCTTCTCGACCCAGCGTCGGGCCGGGTTCGGCCACGAGCGGTCCTTCGCAGTCAGCTGGCGAACGTCTGCCGATGAGCGATGAGTTGCCATTTGACGAAGCGACGGCGACCGACGATTTGTCGGACGAGCCAGCTTCATTTTCAAGCGCTGTTTCGGCAGTGGGAGGCTTGGAGAATTCCCGGCGCGATTCATCGATCAGTTAAATCGAGTAACACCTGTAATCCAGCATGAAACCTTCTTCTCCATGACTCGGACTAGACTGGTCTGGTCTGACCTTTTCCCCAGTAGCGCTTTGTATTTCTCCCCGCTTGCCCGGCGCCCCCCAACGTTGGTTCAATTTTTTGAGCCAGCGTACCCAGCGGTAAAACGGCTGCCCGCTGCAAGCGGTTGCGAACCGCACGTATATTGAAGGAGACGCAAGTTGAAAGCACGTCCGACAGCCCGTAGTGCCGGTGCGCTCATGCACACTATTGCCGTGAGTGCGGCGGTGGGCGCAGCCATGATGTCGATCGGACCGACGGCTTTTGCGCAAGCCAGTTCACCCGTTAGTAGCAGTGTGTTCGTCCACCGGTCGTTCGACACGGGCAATAGCGCGGTCAATGAAAACTTTCAGTACATCGCGCATCCGCCAATGCACCCGGTGGCGGCGAGCGAGCCCACCGTGGCACGCGGTGCGCACCGAGGCCGTCGCGGGCAAACGGGAACAACGGGCAGTGGCACGAACGACGCAGGGGCAGCTCCGCTACCGCAGATGCCGACGGACGCATCATCCAACGCGTCGGTGTCGCAATAGCGCCTTTTCATCAGATCAGGCCGGGCACCGTGCCTGGCGATCGATCGTGGGCTATTCTCGAGTGAGATACCCGATGATGAAGAGGTGGCTGAGGGGCGACTGCGAATGTTTGCCGTCCATCGGGGTTGTGGGCTCGACGACGCATTGTCCTCAGAAGAGTCGCCCTCGCGGCGGGCAGAGAGCGGGGCATTGGCGCTGTTATCGTGAATCGCTCGCGCCGGCGTCGGCCCGAGCTAACCGTCCCACTCTTTCATCCGACGCTCAAGCTCGGCAATATCCTTCGAAGCTGCGAGGTATTCATCACAGCGGGTCCGCTGGGTATTCCGCAGCCAGCGGTCGAGGCGTTCTAATAGGAGAGTGAAAAGCATACGTATACCCGGTTCGATTGAAGGTTATCTACGACGTTGCGATGGCGCGAGTCCGAACGGCCGTTCACGTTCGACCTGAGCCGCTCAAGCACTGGTGCCCCCGTCGACCTTCAGACTGGTGCCCGTTATGAATGCCGCATCGGGGCTTGCCAGCCAGGCGACAAGTCCTGCAATATCGTCGCCTGATCCATACCGGCCCAGTGCAATGGAGCCCCGGATCTGGTCGGCCATCGGACCGTTGGCCGGGTTCATCTCCGTATCGATCCGTCCGGGCTGGACGTTATTGATCGTAATTTCCCGACTGCCAAGATCCCTTGCCAGCGCACGCGTCATGCTGGTTACCGCACCTTTCGTCGCGGCATAGACGGACACGCCCGGAATCGGCATGTAGTCGCTGCTGATGCTGCCGATATTGATGATCCTCCCGCCTCTTGCCATGAAGCGGAGCGATTCCTGAATGGCAACAAGCAGGCTCCTGACGTTGATGGCCAGCATCCGGTCGATATCTTCCAGTGGGAAGTCGTCGATCAGGCCGCGGCGGAACATTGCGGCGTTGTTCACGAGAATATCCAGTCCCCCGAAGCGTTTCGAGGTCGATCCGACCGCGGCTTTTACCGCTTCCGCGTCGGCGCAATCCGCGCGAATTGCCACGCCACGCCCCCCGGCGCGTTCGATGTCCTCGATGACGCGATCCGCGTCGGCACTCGAGTTCGAATAGGTTATCGACACGGCCGCGCCATCGCTTGCGAGCCGTCTTGCGATGGCCGCGCCTATCCCGCGAGAGCCCCCGGTCACGAGCGCCACTTTGCTAGCCAGTTGTCCATTAGAAAAAGTCACGTTTGCTCCTTTCAATTGCATTCTCTGCTCGTTTCAGATTGGCCGCGCTTGCCTCGTATATAAGCAGGCGGGAAGCATGTGCGAGCGCCGCGATACCGAACCCGGCAACGCTGCGCTGCTGCGACAGGACACGACTGTCGTGTGAGAAATTTTAGGTAGTCTGCGCCGATCGTACGTGCCAAAATGAGCCAATGAATCAACCGTATGTGGCAACATTAGGCACATTTTCGCGTTTATTTGAGACGATGAGCCAATGAAACTGGACCGGATCGACATTGACATCTTGCAGGCGCTACAGCGGGACGCTCATGTCAAGGCTGCGGACCTCGCTGAATCGCTGGGCATTTCGCTTTCGCCGCTCTACCGGCGCATTCGTCTGCTCGAAGAGGCGGGCGTCATTACAAAATATGTGTCACTTCTGGACCAGGAGAAGGTGGGATTTCCAGTCACCGCCTACGTATCGGTCGCAATTGAAAAATCCGCGGCAAAGCTGGCTGCTTTCGAGCGCGCCCTGCTGGGTTGCGAGGAGGTGATGGAGTGCTATCTGATGACGGGCGCGTTCGATTACATCGTGCGGCTGGTGGCCAGCGACATGGCGGGAATCGAGCGTTTCGTGATGACACGGCTCGCGACCATCGAGGGTGTTCGCGACGTCAGCACGTCGATCACCTTGCGGCGCGTCCAGTACAAGACCGTGCTACCGGTTCGCGAGGGCGGAGAGTAAATATCCGATTGCACCGGAACTACCCGGGAGCAGACTGCTCAGGGTACCAGGCCGCATTGCGTACATCGATTGGCTGCGCTGAGTGACCTTCAGGTTGCAGATCGCCCTTTCGTCAATTGACACGCTGCTCCAATTCGATTCGACAGATGCTGCCGACCGGAGCGCCCCAGCGTCCGCTTCGCCCGACGGAGCGGACCGTGGCGACGTTCCGCTGAGGGGCGGGAGTGGGTCGAAATTTGCCTGTCGACTTGGCTTTCTTGGCGATATCAGGAACTCCAAACCTATCGTCGCAGGGCAGGCCGAAGGTCGCAAGTTTTGGTTCCCAACGAAAAAATCGTCCAATTCCACATAATTGTGGCTATCTACCCCTTCATTTGCGGACACTGGCGTGCAGGAGGGGGTTTTGGTCGGTTTCAGCCGGGAGGAGGGCGACCGGCGTCTCTCCCCCTGATGACTGACAGGCGATGGCGCACAACCGGACCCGGCCTTAGGCGAAGGAGCCTGAAGGCGCGCGACCGGACTGCCGTGATGTGACCGGAGGTCACGCGGCACGGCGGGGCCGCGCAGCAGCAGACGCGGAAGGCCCACCACGTGTGTCGGAATGTCGATGGCCTGCTTCGGTCCGAGACGGCGGAGGGTCGCCGGGGCTTCGGTACAGAACCATGGATCTCTTTGCAGGTGCTTCAGTCTTTGCACATCCAAGGTCGCCCAGCCGGTATCAACGGCCGGACGGTGGACGCGACACCGATGATCGGCCAGCATCGGGTGACTCATCTGGAGCGAATGAACCCGTGCTCCGGGGTGCCGATTGCCCAAAGCGGCACCGATCGGGTAGGGTGGCAACATCAATCAACCACAACGAGGAATCACAATGAACAAGCAGGAGCTGGTGGATGCGGTCGCCGCGAAGACCGGCGACAGCAAGGTCGCCACGGGCGAGATGATCGACGCGGTGATCGCCGCCATCACGGGTGAACTGACGAAGGGCAAAACGGTACAGCTGATCGGTTTCGGCTCGTTTTCGACGGGCGCGCGCGCCGCGCGGGTCGGCCGCAATCCGGCGACCGGCGCCGAGATCCAGATCCCTGCTGCGAAGACGGTGAAGTTCACGGCGGGCAAGGCGTTCAAGGACGCCGTGAACGGCGCCTGAGACCAGATGCAGCCGTCGGCCGGATTTCTGCCGATGGCACGGCAGTTGGCAGGGTAGCCGCTACTACAGGTGCTGGCGGCAGCAACGGCACGGACTGATCGGGCAAGGCCTGGACCCCGGCCAGTCGGCCTGGTAGCGTCAGTGCGAGATGCCGCGACGTACTGCGGCCCCTGCGATTCACTGCATGTCTCTATAGATAGCCGTATGGGTGCGACGTGGAAGTCGCACAAGAGATTGTTTCAGCTGACCTCGACCAGCGAGGAAACCGGCTGTTCCGTCAGCCGTACACTACTGGCGCATGCGATCTCGGTAACGAGTTGGTATGAAGCCGCCGGGACAATGTAACCTGCACGAATGTGCGGCATCAACCCCGTGAGGGCGAGGTGCTTTCTATGCTTCGTGCTGCTGCCTCGGCGGTGGGTGGTCGAGCGCAGCTTTGGCTGGCTCAACCGTTTCCGCCGTCTCGCACGTGATTGTGAACGGCTGCCCGAAACCCTTGCAGGACTTCATTTCGTGGTCTTCGCAATGCTCATGCTCGTTCACGCAGTGCCAGTACTTCAAAGTGCCTAACACGCTCTTCTATGGGGAGCTGAAAGTCAAGCCCGGTTCTAAACATTCTGTTATGCGAAGTAAACCTCCTTGTCCGGTCTCTACGGCCGGCCTGCGCGGTCACCTACCATGACCAGGCGCAGGCCGGCCGTAGAGACCGTTGCGTAAAGGACGGTACCGAAGCTCATCGCGTACACCTTGTTGCAGCCTTGGCATGTCAATGTCATTCAGGTCAGGGTGTCTGTTGACCGGTCAGTGCCGGGTCGACCTTCTATCCGTGCCGGCCTGACAGGCCGGTCACCTCATGCCGCATGCGCGAAGCGCTGGCGCTACCCTGTTACCGACGCGCCCCATCTAGGGAAACGGCCACCCGCAATGGGTAGCCCGAGCGTGTTCCGGGCGCGTTGACCTTTACATGCTGTTGCTGCATCCGATGTCATTCAGTGATTCAGGCCCTCACGGTGTTGACGTCGCGCGGTTTGAGTAGCGCACCGGCGGGGATCTCGCCGTGCTCGAGATAACGCCACAGGGCGATCGCCAGACGGCGTGCGAGCGCGACGATACCGATGCGCCGCATCCGCTTGCCGGTACCGGCAAAGCGCTCGTTGAACCAGTGGCTGAGCTGGCTGCCGGGCTGCAGGCGCAGCCAGCTCCAGGCGAGCTCGACCATCAGCCAGCGACATCGCCGGTTGCCCGCCTTGCTGATACCGAGTTCAACCTCGCTGGTGCCGCTGGCGTACGGCGTGGGCGTCAGGCCCAGACAGCCGGCCACTTCGCGGCGGTTGCGAAACTGCCGCCAGCCGAACAGTTCCCTGACGAGCGTCCACGCGCTGCCGGCACCGATGCCGGCAAGCTGTGCGAGCAGCGCCATGCCGGGATGTGCGCCGCTGCGCACCTGCCGCTCCTGCTGCACTTCGAGCAGACGGATCTGCTTGTGCACCAGCACGAGCCGCTCACATTCGCGGTCAATCTCGGCGCGCAGACCGGGCGCCAGCAACTCGCGCTGACGGGTCCACCAGTGCGTCCAGATGCGGCCGCCGACAGACCGGACCCGAAGGTTGTGCAGTACCAGCAGGGAGCGGATCCGGTTGGTGTGTGCGGTCTGCTCTTTGCGCAGGCGTTCGAGCTCGCGGTGCAGGCGCCGGTCGTCCTCCTGCTCGGGCGTGGGAATGCGTGCCACCGCCCACACGCGCCGCTCGCCCGCGTAATAGCGCATGAGCATCGACAGCAGCTTGTCGCTGTCAAGCCGGTCTGTCTTGGCGCGACGCGCACGGCGGTTCACCTCGATGCTGGCCGAATCCACCACGAGATTGACGATGCCCTGTTCAGCCAGCCAGCGGTGCAGCCAGAAACCGTCGCGGCCTGCTTCATAACAGCTGTAGACGGGTGCGTCGGCGCC
Source organism: Paraburkholderia sp. FT54 (assembly GCF_031585635.1). Taxonomy (NCBI): domain Bacteria; kingdom Pseudomonadati; phylum Pseudomonadota; class Betaproteobacteria; order Burkholderiales; family Burkholderiaceae; genus Paraburkholderia; species Paraburkholderia sp. FT54. The sequence continues at coordinate 434,306 of NZ_CP134198.1, forward strand.
GAGATGGCAACGCGCCCTGGCGTTGGCGATGGCGGTGAGAACCGCGGCGGTATCGCCGGCGGCGACCGTACAGCGGCTGGGCGCGCGCTGGCCATCACCGAGTGAGAGCTTCCAGTTCTTCTCGCCCAGTTCAAAAGCCATGTACAGGCGGCCACCTGCCGTCGTATTCTGCCCACGGAGGGCTGTGTCAGGCGTATCCATTTGCGTGCTCCTTCGGAGAAAACGAGTGTGCAAGTCCCGTTTTACTCCAGTCGGGCTTTCTGTCGCTGCCCTCCCACATAGCATCTAAGAGTGCCGCGAATGACTGCATGCGAGAAATTTTAATGCCCGGACCCGACCGGTTGGGAACGCGCAATGTGCATTCACGCCGCGTTCATATAAGCCGGCGCCCGATTGCCGAAACGTTCCATACGGCAAATACCGAGCCACTGGTTTCACCAGGTCGTTCCCAAAGCGGAGGTGAACTCGGCTATGCGCCTTTCAAATGTGCCGTCGATACCACCGTTGGCTTTCGCAAGCGACGCCGGATCAAACGCGCTTTGGAATAAGTAGCGGTGGTGTACGTTCGTCGACATCCCCGATCCTTCAGGCAATCCGGGAATCATCGTTCAACTATACGATCGGATCGAAGACAGGTGGCCAGAAATTAGGAGAACTTTTAATATGGTTTACAAATCGGTCGACGATTGGACTCTCGCAGCTATTCCAGATCAGACTCGTTTCGATCGAAACCGGCATATCTTTTACCTGCCGGTACGCCACGCCGGGGCGGGCGAAACGCGCGAAGACCTGGGGCACCCATGCAATGCCCATCCCCGCTGCGACGAGGCTCACGATAGTCTGCATCTCGATAGCCTCCTGCGCGATATGAGGGGTGATCCCCTTCAAGTGGTAGTACGACAGCAGTGCATCGAAGAGCGACGGCATGATTTGGCGGGGAAAGAGAACAATCGGGTCTGACGCAATGTCTGCGAACGACACCGGCTGGCGGTTCGCAAGCCGGTGATTGACTGGAAGCGCAACGAGAAACGGCTCGACCAGCAAAGTTAGCGCCGAAAGTCCGACTGGCGCAGCGCCCATAGCGTGCAGGACAAAGCCGGCATCCACCTGGTCTGCACCAAGCGCCTCAAGCTGCACATCGAGCGTTGCCTCGCGAAGCTCCAGCAGAACGTCCGGGTTCGCGTGCCGGAAACCACTGACCCAGCCGGGCATCCTGCCATAGGCCACCGTTGACGCGAAGGCAACGCGCAGACGGCCGGTCTGTCCTTCCGCAGCCGCCTTGACGATCCTTGGCAATTCGTCTGAAGCGCGAATCAGTTGCCGTGCATAGGCAAGTAGTGCTTCGCCGCCTGGCGTCAACGTCACGCTTTTCCGGGTGCGGTCAAACAACGCCACCTCGAGAGACGCCTCAAGGCTGTGCATAGCCTGCGTAAGAGGAGGTTGAGTCATGTGGAGCCGCTCGGCTGCACGTCGAAAATGCAATTCCTCCGCAACGGCGACGAACTGGCGTAGCTGTCGTATGTCGGTCACTGATATGTCCCGCGTATCAAATATGCGTGTGCAATATATTGGACCCTCCAATTTTGATTCTCAATACTTTTCTTATAGGCGAGCGGGATTTCAGTGCGCACCGATGTGCTGCCTGCGTGCCGTCTTTGCTTCAGGTGATTTCAACTAGCTGTCTATTCGTGCGCTAAACCGTCGCCTCGACTTTTGCCAACCTTTCAGGATCTGAAGATGACCAAGCTTTCAAAGGCCTTAGCTGCCCGACGCCGCGCTCTCGCCGCCATGTTGCTTCCCCTGGTTGCATGGGCAACCATCGGCACTGCGCACGCGGCGTCCCTCGAGGAAATCAAAAAGCGCGGCTACATTGTCGTGGCCACCGAAGACGACTACCGGCCCTTTGAATTCGTCAAGGACGGCAAGCCCACGGGCTTCGACAATGAAATGGTCGATGCGATGCGGAAGTACGCGCCCTTCGAGATCCGTCATGAAATTTTGCCCTTCACCGGCATCCTCGCCGGCGTCGCGACGGGTAAATACGACATCGCGATCACCGGGGCAACAATGACGAAGGACCGGATGCAATCGCTCGACTTCGCGAGCCCGATTGCGGACGCGACCGACTACTACGTCAAGCGAAAGAACGACGACTCGATCAAGTCGATCATGGACCTGAGCGGCAAAACAGTCGGCGTTCAGGCCGGCAGCGCGCAACTCGCTCACCTGTCTCAACTGCAGGCACAGATCGAGAAGAGCGGCGGCAAGATGGGCAAGATCGTGCAGTACACCTCGTATCCGGAGGCATACCAGGACCTGGCATTGGGCCGCACTGATTACGTCGTGAATACGATCATCAACCTCACGACGCTCGTCAATCAGAAACCCGGCGTCTTCGCGCTGGGACAACCTGTAGCCGCTCAGTCGATGGCGGCGTGGTCTGTGCAAAAGGGCAATGCCGACCTGCTCGCGTACGTCAACCAGTTCATCGCCAAGGAAAAGGCAAACGGCACGGTGGCGACCCTGCAGAAGAAATGGTTCGGTCAATCATTCAACCTACCGGTGACGTTCACCCCTGAATACTGAGCGCGAATGAGTTACTCCGACGTACTGTCGATTTTTAGCGGGGCGTTTACCACGCTCCTGCTGTCGGTTGCTGGCATTGCCCTGGGCCTGCCTATTGGACTCGGTATGGCCTTGCTGCGCTGGGGCCGCGTACCGGCCGTTGCCCGCTTTGTCGCCGTTTACGTGAGTCTGCTGCGGGCGTCACCGTTAGTCACCCTCCTGCTGCTGCTGTTCTACGGATTGCCCAATATGGGCATTGAAATCGGTCCGATTGCCGCCGGAGTGCTTGCGCTCACGATGAATACCTCAGCTTTCTACTGCGAGATCTGGCGCTCGGCACTCCTTGCCTTTCCGCGGGAACAACTGGAGGCTGCGCGGGCAGTGGGAATGCGGCGGAGCATGTGTCTTCGCCGCATTGTGCTCCCGCAGATCGCACGGACAAGCCTCCCCGCGCTGGTCAACGAGATGTCGCAATTGATCAAGGTCACGCCGGTGCTTGCCATTGTGGGTGTGGTCGATATCACACGGGCTGCGGTTCGCATCGGCGCGGACACCTATCAGCCCTTGCCGCCGTTCTACGTCGCACTGGCGATTTACATACCGATCATCTTCGCGCTCGTCAGCGTTCAGCGCTGGATTGAGCGCAGGCGGGCTCGCCTGGAGGCATCAGCGTGATCCACGATTTCGGCATTGTCTGGTTACACCGCGATATGCTTTTGTCAGGCCTTGTGAACACCGTCATTTTGTCGGTGTCGGCGGCACTGAGTGCGCTCTTGATCGGTGCGCTGGTTTCAACGGTCCTCGTTCGCCGCGCGCGCGTCGCTGGCCATATTGTCCGCTTCTTGATAGACGTCGCACGCTGCACCCCGTTCCTTCTATTTGCCTACATTGTCTACTACGGCCTGCCTTCGCTCGGACTGCGTTTCGACAACTGGGGCGCAGGGGTGCTGGCATTGATTGTCTACCACTCCTCCTACATGGCCGAAATTATAGGGTCGGCCTGGCTCTCTCTGCCGCGCGACCCAATCGAAGCGGGCCATGCGTTCGGATATAGCGGCCTGCGCCTCTTTCACCGCATCGTGATGCCGCCGCTCGCTATGAACGCGGCGCCGGTAGTTGGCAATCAGATCATTCAAATCGTCAAGGACAGCGCATTTCTGACGATCATTGCGCTACCGGAACTCACCAATGCGGCGAGCGCCATTCAGTCGCAGTATTTCGTCCCATTTGCGGCCTTTATCACGGCCATGTTGCTGTATTGGGCGCTCTGCCTGGTAGTCGAAGCCTTTGTATCAGTCTTGGGCCGAATGGCGGAGGCGCGCCGATGAATATGATGCACTACCCCACGAAAATGGACGATTCCCAGGCGGTTCTGAACATTATTGGACTCTCGAAGAGCTTTGGATCCTTGCAGGTGCTCGACAACGTCAGCTTTAGCGTTGCCGCGGGAGAGACGGTCTGCCTCTTAGGACCATCCGGTTCAGGAAAATCGACGCTGCTGCGCTGCGCTAACTGGCTTGAGCGTCCGGACCAGGGGCGCATTCTGCTGAAGGGGGAACAGGTCGGCGTCTCAAATGCCGGCGTCGTCATGAGCGACCGCGATCTCGCGAGGATGCGCATGCGCATCGGCATGGTGTTTCAGCATTTCGCGCTGTGGCCTCACCTAACCGTTTTGCAAAATGTGATGGAGGCGCCGGTGCACGTGCAGCGCCGCCCTAAAGACGTGGTGCACGAGGAAGCAGAAGCACTCTTGCGCCGCGTTGGAATGTATGAGAAGAGAGACGCGTTTCCAGCGCGTCTTTCGGGCGGTCAAAAGCAACGGATTGGAATCGCAAGAGCGTTGGCCATGAAACCGGAACTGCTGCTCTTCGATGAACCGACCAGTGCGCTCGATCCCGAACTTGTTGGTGAAGTGCTTGCCGTCATGCGGGATCTCGCAAGCGAGGGTATGACCATGGTCGTCGTTACCCACGAAATGGCTTTTGCAAGGGATGCCGCAAGCCGCATTGCCTTTATGGATCGAGGCGGGATTGTCGAAAGCGCGGCGCCTGACGTTTTCTTCTCCGCTCCGGCCACGGAGCGCGCACGCCAATTTCTGCAGCGCTATTCCGCTGCATCCGACCGTTCGTTGGCATCCAGTTGACCACGAGCACTGCTAAACCACTACGCTAGGATTCCGAGCGATGACATATACAGAACTGCTGGCATGACTATCCATTCGAATACCCCAATCGCCGAGCGCGAAGCGCATCGAGCCCGCTACGAGGCACTTCGTGCCGAAGGGCAAGGCGCGTCGACGCAAGCGCTACCGCCGCTTACCGTGCGCGATCAACCAGTGCATGACGATGCCGTCCTGCACCGCGAACACGTGCCGGGCGGCTGGTACTGGACCACACGTCTGGCGCGTGGCGAAGCGCTGCGCATTGTGAACACGGCGGGCACCTCTGCTGTTTCGATGGTGGCGTGGTGCGAAACGGATCCCTCTGAACGCCTGAATACCGCGGACACGATGAAAGTCCAGTGGAGCACCGGGCTGCGCAAGGGTCGCGTGATTTATACGGAAATGGGACGGGTAGCGTTCTCCATTGTGGAAGACACCTCCGGCGCCCACGACCCGCTCGTCGGGCCAACCACGAAAGAATCGATGGAGAAGGCACTCGGGCACTCGGCGGCGAGGAACTCCCGTGATAACTTCTTCCTGGCCGCGGCTAAGCTTGGCTTGGCGCGTCGCGACGTGCCGGCCTGCATCAACTTTTTCGCACCAGTGGCGATTGCCGCCGACGGCCGGTTCGTCTGGCACCCCGAGCGGCGGGCACCGAGAGATTTTGTCGACGTTCGCGCGGAAATGGATCTCCTCGTCGTGTTGTCCAACGCCGGCCATCCGCTTGATCCGGCTGTGCAAGCAGTGCCTGCGCCTGTTGATGTGATCCAGTTTGTCACACCTCAACTAGGGTCCGGCGACTCCTGTCGCCATGCCTGCAGCGAAGTCGAGCGTGCATTCGAACAAACTGAGCGGCACATCCGCCGCGGGAGCAGGTCATGATGGGAACGTCCGCTTTTACAGACCTCGTGCTCGACGTGGTCATACCCGCCCGCTCGCCGTGGTCCCACGTGTTGCGTCGCGGACAGAAACTGCGCCTTATCGACGTTGAGGGACAGCAAGCAGTCGATGCCCTGTTTTACAGCGCCGCGGACACCGCGCAACGCTACAGCGCACAGGACACGGTGCGCGAACAGGGATCGGCTTACATAGGACTCGGCACACGGCTCGTTTCCAACCAGGGTGCCGTGATGGCGCAGGTGGCCGAAGACAGTTCGGGCCGGCATGACACGCTGGCAGGTTGTTGTTCATGCGAGAGCAACGTGGTCCGGTTTGGCGAAGCAACCCGCTATCAGCACGCATGCAGGGAGAACTTTGTGCTGGAGCTCGGGCGGTATGGGATGGGCAAGCGGGACATCGCGCCCAACGTGAACTTCTTCATGAACGTGCCGATCGACGACGCCGGCAATTTCGCCGTGCTCGACGGCATATCGCCACCGGGAAGCTACATTGATCTGGTTGCAGAGATGGATCTGCTTTGTGTGTTCTCCAATTGTCCGCAGATCAACAACCCTAGCAATGACTTCAACCCGACGCCTGTACGCGTGATGATATGGGACGCCGCTCCGCAGCCGGCATAGACGGGTGACATAATCTCACGGCCGTGCGGACGAGTTCGGGCAATCAGGCCGGCGGCCGGTCCGGACTCGTTTATCACTCGAATGACAAAAGCGTAAGCTAAAAAATGATCGATCTGTACTCCTTATCACAAAATAATCGGGGACAAGCCGCGGATTTCTTCGCCATGTCTTACCGACGATCGCAACCAAGCGTGTGGGAACTTGAGGCATGAACTCTTCGAAACTCAATGAACTGCACGCATGGCAAGCTGCACGCCTGATAGCGAAACGCGAACTTCGCGTGGTCGATTTGCTGCATGCATGCCTTGACCGGATCACGGAACGCGACGACGAAGTACACGCCTTTGCGCATCTCGATCGCGCTCACGCGCTAGTGCAGGCAAACGCCCTCGATAAGGGCCCCGTGCGTGGGCTGCTGCACGGGCTGCCGATCGGTGTGAAGGACCTGTTCGACACCATCGATTTCCCTACCAGCTACGGCTCGCCGGTCTACGGCGCGCACCGCCCAAGGGCAGACGCAGCTTCCGTCGCTCTGTGCCGCGAGGCTGGCGCTTTGGTGATGGGAAAGACAGTCACGACCGAATTCGCCTATTTTTATCCCGGGGCCACCCGTAACCCACATGACTTGACGCGCACGCCAGGCGGATCGTCGAGCGGCTCCGCAGCGGCGGTCGCTGACAGCATGCTTCCCCTGGCGCTGGGTACTCAGACGGCCGGCTCGGTCATCCGGCCGGCCGCGTATTGCGGCGTAGTCGGCTATAAGCCGAGTTCTGGGCGCGTTCCCCGTGCTGGCATCAAGAGCATCTCGGAGGCGCTCGATACGCCGGGAGGATTTGGACGTTGCGTGCGCGACGTGGCGCTGCTCGGTGCTGTGCTCACCGGCGACGCGCGGCTCAGTACCAGTCCGGACGAATCAGCCGCGCCACGCATTGGCCTGTGCCGGACGCCTGAGTGGGCCTATGCGGAAGCGGACACGCAACGTGCGTGGGACACGGCGACTGCCGCACTAACGCATGTTGCGCCAGCGCTTGCAGACGTCGCGCTACCGGACGATGTGCCCGATCTGGTAGCGTTGCAAAAGGAAGTCATGGCATTCGAAATGTTCCGTGCACTAAGCGTTGAGCGGCTGCATCACCGGGATCAGCTTAGCCTTCAATTGCAGGCTCAACTGGACAGCGGCAGCGTGATTTCCGGTGGCGCACACGCGGCGAACCTCGTGCGTACCGAACGCGCAAGGCATCGCATTGACACCCTGTTCGACCGGTTTGACGTGCTGCTCGCGCCCAGTGCTGCAGGTGAAGCGCCAGTTGGCGTCGACGCAACCGGCGATCCGCTGTTTTGCCGCGGCTGGACTTTGCTAGGACTGCCCTGCGTGCATTTGCCGTTCACGCGTGGCAGCAACGGGCTCCCAGTGGGACTGCAGCTAGTCGGCCGCTGGGGCGACGACCACCGCCTGCTTTCGAGCGCGCAGTGGATTTACGACAGACTGACGCAATGAGCACGGCTCGTCTCGCGATTGCCTGTTCTCGCGGCCGCGCGCCGTCAACCAGGAAGGTTTATGGTGCGGACCGCTCAATAGAAGGAACACGATAGATGCACGTCCACCTAGAAAATACGACCTCCAAGCCCCGTCCGTTCTGGCTTACGCCTAAACTCGTCGACGCCGCGCGCTCGAGCAATGCCGCGTTGCCGGGCGAAGTGCGGTTCACCGTCGGTAGCGATCTGGAAGACTTTGCGGGCAGCTTATCGACTGCGACAGTGCTCGTTACGTCGTCGGGCGTCATTTGCGCTCCGCGGTTTCCGCGCGGTGATCTGGCCGCGGCTGCGCCCAATCTACGATTCATTCACCTGATCGATGCAGGCGTGGAAGACGTCATGCCGTTGAACTGGCTGCCGGCGAACGTCCAGCTAGTCAACAACAGCGGGGTACACGTAGAGAAGGCACGCGAATTCACGATCATGTCGTTGCTCGCACTCAACGCGCGCCTCCCGGAAATAGTGTGGCACCAGCAGCGGGCGCAATGGGAGCAGGTTTTCACACCGCTCATTCGAGGAAAATCGCTCCTGGTCATTGGGCTTGGTGACATGGGACAGGCAGCAGTGGCGGCTGGTCACACACTCGGCATGAAAGTCTTTGGCGTACGGCGTTCGGGCATGAGTGTACCTGGTGTCGAGCGAGTCTATTTGCCGGGTCAACTACACGAGGCGGTCGAATTAGCTGACTTCATCGTGATCGCTACGCCCTTGACTTCCGGTACGCGGAACCTCGTTAGTCGGTCAGTTTTGGAAGCGACGAAACAATCGGCAGCATTGTTGAATATTGGGCGAGCGGACGTTCTGGATCACGGCGCGCTCGTCGACTTGCTAAGGAATGGCAGGCTAAGCGGCGCGATATTGGACGTGTTGCCGCAAGAGCCGTTGCCCTCGTCGTCGGAGCTTTGGGCCTGCCCGAACCTGATTATCAATCCACATGTAGGCGCGGACGACCCAACCACTTACATGACGGAAACGATGCGATTGCTTTTCGCCAATTTGCAGCAACACCTTACCGGCCGGCCGCTTCAAAACATCGTAGATCGGATGACCGAATACTAAGAGGCTGCCCCGCTGCGAGGGTTGGGCAGCAGGTCATCCGGGATGTGGTGTGCCGCATGGTCTACCCAGAGAAATCAGAGTTCTTAGCCTCCTCGCCGGTGCCACGCAGATGGTCGGTTCGATACTGCGGTCGACCGCGTCGGGGTCGAGAGTACCATTCGGAATGAGCAAAAGCGGCCATGCGCGTATGGGCTTCTTCACACTCGTGCGGGGGCCGCTTCGGCCGACAACGTGCCCGCTACCGCAAACTCGCGGATGGCCGTTGGGCCTTGGAAGCGGCCATTGACCTAGTGTCGGTTCCAATGGCGGCTCCGGGTCCAGATGGAATGGACACCGCCCTCCCTCCGGGGATGTGAGCCTCATTGAGGGCCCCCAGAACCGAACGGCATCAATGTGCCAAAGTGGAGTTGCGACACAACCACTTGAGGAGCGGAGGCCCCAAATGAATGTTACGACCTATGGACTGGATGTTGCAAAGCGGGTGTTCCAGATGTACTGGGTGGATGCACAAACCAGTGAGGTTGCCAATCGCCGGTTCGGACGTGACGACCTGATCACGTTTCTGGCACAGCGCCCTGCTGGTCGAGTGGCGCTCGAGGCCTGCGGAAGCGCTCATTGGTGGACACGCAAGATTCAGGCGCTCGGGCACGAGGTGGTGCTCCTGCATGCCCAGTTCATCCGGCCATTCGTGCAAACGAACAAGACCGACGCAGCGGACGCCAAAGCAATATGGACTGCCGTGCAGCAACCTGGAATGCGTACGGTTGCAGCCAAGACGGAGGATCTCGCATATGTATCGCGGACCGCAAAGAGATCTGGTGGCGTGGAACTCGGCGCTGCTGTACGACATGATCCTGACGCAACCGGTCTATTACGAACTGCCGCAAATCAAGCCGCCGACGCTGTTGATGATTGGAGACAAGGACACGACTGCGATCGGTAAAGAGTTTGCACCGACCGGGATTCGTCCCTCTCTCGGCAATTATCCGCAACTTGCAAATCAGGCCGCCGCTGTGATTCCACACGTCAAGCTCGTCGAGTTTCCGAGCGCAGGACATGCGCCACAGATGCAGGATCCGGACGCGTTTCATGCGGCTTTGCTTTGCGGAATGACCGATCCGGGCGCGACAAATTAATTCACATACCGCGCCGATTAAAGTTTGAACCTGGGCAGAGATCGGACTGAGCAGGAGCGGTTGTGGATCTATGTATGGGTTTTCGGGATGGTTGTCTTCCGTCGTATGAAGATGGATTTCTCGTGCGCGGCGAACGACGCCAGGCGGACCCGGAAGCGCTAGCAGTGTCGTGTACCAGCGCTGGACGACGTCATTGGGCGGTTCGCCGGCCGAAGCGAACGTTCATGGCTCGCCTTGACACTGACTCGAATCTCATTTAAATTCATTGAATGAATCAATCAAACAATCAATAAATGAAAGTTCATGTCTCCAGCCAGCGATTTGAGCAGCCTGCCGCACGCGTATCACTCGTCGATTCGGCCGCCGATATCCTGCGTGAACGTATTCGTAGCGGTGGGTGGAGAGTAGGCGACAAACTGCCAATTGAACCTGAGCTGGCAATCCTCCTCGAGGTCAGTCGTGGAACAGTGCGTGCGGCTGTGCGCAGCCTTGTCGTCGAGGGATTGCTGGACGTGCGTCAGGGGGCGGGTACCTTTGTGGCATCAGCCATGGAGCGTTCAGCTGAAGTTAAGCGGCTACGGCGTATGGGCCTGCGGAGTCAGTTCGAGGTACGCCGCGCACTTGAAGTGGAGGCCATGCGCCTTGCGGCTGTGCGGGCGACAGCGCGCGACCTCAAGCAATTGCGCTCGTTGCTTGAGAAGCGCGGTCACTGGCTTGGCGTCGAAAGTGACAAGGTGCGATTTGTTGCCGATGACTACCTGTTCCACCTGGCGATCTTAAAGGCGGCGCACAATCCCGCACTTCTTGAAACTTACGAATTCCTCTCGATGGCAGTGAATGAAACCATCGCATCGACTCTTGAAGTCGACATTCCTGAACCCGATTACGAGGCGCATCGCTCGTTGATCGACGCCATCGAGTCGCGCTCTCCCGATATAGCGGAAAAGGCAGTCCGCGATTTCATGGATTTCATCCTTGTCGCGTTGCCGGAGGTGTCCCGCTCATGAGCCGGGAGATTTCCGATTCATCCTTGCTCGCCGCTCAGAAGTACGCCGGCTCAAGAGAATTGCAGCCTGCCGTCGACATGACGCTTGCAGACGAGCAGCTGATCGATGCGCAGGTTGATTCCGTGCCGCCGCCCAAGGCTGAAGCACTCACTAGTGTTCGCGGGAAGGTATTGCTTGGAGCCAGCCTTGTGCTGGTCGCGCTCAATCTCCGTCCGCTGTTTTCGAGCCTCGGTTCGTTGCTGCCTGAAGTGGCCCGTGCGAATGGCCTTGCGCCCGCGATGGCGAGCGCGCTCACGACCTTGCCGGTCCTGTGCCTTGGCATCTTTGCGCCGGCCAGTCCTGCGCTCGCACGCCGGTTTGGCGCCGAACGGATCATTTTCTGGCTGATGTTGCTGCTTGCGGTTGGTACCGCGTTGAGGGTGACCGGTCCGATCGTCGCGCTGTTCGCGGGCACGATCCTCGCTGGCGCCTCGATCGCGGTCATTAACGTGCTCCTGCCCGGCCTGATCAAACGGGACTTTGCCGAACGTACTGGTCTGATGGCGGGACTGTACACGATGGCGTTGTGCGCGGGTGCCGCCATGGCGGCCGGATTGACCGTGCCACTCGAGCGGCGGTTCCACGGTGCATGGGCACCCGCGCTCGCCTTCTGGGCATTGCCGGCTCTCGTCGCAGCACTCTGCTGGCGTCCTCATTTGCGCTCGCCGCAAGTGGTCAGTCATCAAGGGCGGATCGTGTCGCGTGGCCTGTGGCAGTGCCCACTTGCATGGCAGGTCACGATCTTCATGGTGCTTCAGTCAATGCTGTCATTCACCGTATTTGGATGGCTGGCTCCGATCCTGCGTGATCGCGGTGTGCCGGCCGACCACGCAGGTCTGGTGGTGTCGGTCTCGGTGATCCTGCAGACATTGGCGTGCCTGGTAGCGCCTGCTACGGCAGCGAAGCTTCCAAACCAGCGTGTACTCAATGCCGTCGTGGTCGTGCTGGCTGTCAGTGGCTTCCTTGGCTGTCTGTTTGCTCCACTTTCAACGCTGTGGTTCTGGGCAGTTGTACAAGGGCTCGGTCAGGGCGCGCTCACCTCGGTAGCGTTGACGCTGATTGTGCTGCGCTCGAAAAACGCGCACATTGCCGCCGAACTTTCCGGGATGGTGCAGGGAGTTGGCTATGGCGTCGGAGCCACGGGCCCGCTGCTGGTTGGTGTGTTGCATGGATGGACGGGAAATTTCGAGAGCGTGGGATTGATGTTCGCCGCGGTTGGTGTCGCTGCTATCGTTTTTGGTTTCCTTGCTGGGCGCGCACGCCACGTGAAGGGTGTGTTGTACGAAATCCGCACGATCGAGCGGATAGTCACTGAAGTGTGACCCAGGTACAACGATGCGCTCGCGCCTCTGATGGATCGTCGGTGGTTATATACCGTCCGAGCGGATACCTGACCGATATCGCTGAATGCGCGGACGTCCGTTCCACATCTAAACCCGCCATAGTCGGGCTGACGCGTTGAAGGGCCGGTACGGGTCGAGCTTGTGTGAAAACATGCTGATCACCTAAACTGGATTAACTCATTCAGCATGGGTGACCGGATGAAGCGATTCATAGAAGGTGAAGATCGCAAGCAGGTGACGCTGCTTCCAGAATGCCTCGATGACTTCGTTGCCGAGGACAATCCGGTCAGGATCATCGAGGCGTTCGTTGAAGAGCTTGACCTTGCATCATTGGGCTTCGATGGAGCAATGCCGTCGACCACAGGTCGACCGTCCTATCATCCAGCAGTGCTGCTGAAGATCTATATCTACGGCTACCTGAACCGGGTGCAATCGAGTCGGCGTCTTGAGCGCGAATGCCAGCGCAATGTTGAGTTGATGTGGCTGACGGGCCGCCTGGCGCCGGACTTCAAGACCATAGCCGACTTCCGTCGTGACAACGGCGTCGGCATTCGCAACGTGTGTCGCCGCTTCGTGATGCTGTGCCGTGAACTGAAGCTGTTCTCGCAAGCACTGGTTGCCATTGACGGCAGCAAGTTCAAGGCAGTCAATACGCGCGATCGCAACTTCACGGAGGGTAAGGGCGACAAGCGCCAGAAGCAGATCGAGGAGAGCATCCAGCGGTATCTGAACGCGCTGGAGACTGCCGATCGTACGCAACCCGCTGAGCTGGAAGCAAAGACGACTCGGCTGCAGGACAAGATCGCGCGTTTGCGCGAGCAGATGCGAAACCTCGAGCAGATCAAGGAGCAACTCAAGACTGAGCCTGACGGTCAGCTCTCGATGACCGATCCTGATGCACGCTCCATGGCGACGAGCGGCAAAGGCTCAGGCATGGTGGGCTACAACGTACAGGTGGCGGTAGACGCCAAACACCACCTCATCGTTGCTCACGTGGTCACAAACTCTGGCAGCGACCGGGCGCAGCTTAGCCCCATGGCAAAAGCTGCGCGCGATGCGATGGGTAAGGCCAGACTGCGGGCCGTCGCCGATCGTGGCTACTATAGTGGGCCTCAGATCAAGGAGTGCGCGGATGCCGGGATCGCGGTAATGCTGCCGAAACCCACGACATCAAGCGCGAAATGCCATGGTCGATTTGATAGGGCTGACTTCATCTACATTGCGCGGGACGACGAATACCAGTGTCCAGCCGGTGAACGGGCAATCTACCGTTTCACCCGGGAGGAACATGGTATGCAATTACGCCGATACTGGAGCAGCGCCTGTCCTCAGTGCCCAATAAAATCGCAATGCACGCCAAGTCCGTATCGGCGAATCACCCGATGGGAACACGAGTCAGTGTTGGAAGGTGTTCAACGTCAACTCGACCAAACGCCTGAGGCAATGACGATACGCCGACGCACCGTCGAACATGTCTTCGGGACGTTCAAGCACTGGATGGGTTACACGCACTTCCTGACACGCCGGCTACCCAACGTGGGCACCGAAATGAGTCTTAACGTACTTGCCTACAATCTCACCCGAGTGCTGCGAATCCTGGGGTTCAAGAAGACAATGAAGGCGATGCGGCTGGTGGGTGCGTGAGCACCCCGTAGGTCCTAAAACAAAGCCCTTAAACTCGTCTGGAACGCATCAGAGACGTTCACCTTCTCGTCGTCGCCGTGATGACCGCAAAGGCAGTCGAACGCGCCGCCGGGGTCAGAGTCACGCGTCGAATCGCAATTCCATCGGGTTTCCACACGACCTAGACCGAACTGCGACCTTCGAACCGGCAACGCGCGAGGACGGTCTGCGCGCATTCATCGCTTGGCGCGCTGCGTCCGCTTGCGCGGAGACATTCCGGGGAGCTGGGCGGTCGGACGTTCCGCCGCTGCGGCCGTCGCCTTCGACTTCGGTTTGTTCATCGGCTCGACTTCCTGTGAATGATGTGCCGGTCCTAGCAATCGGCCGCAAGGCATCGCTCGGGCGCATGGTGTTTACACCAGGATGGAGAACCGGGGGGCACCCCGAGGTCTAACTTGGTGCTTTGCCACTCTCCAGGAAACACACCATGAACACTAGAGAATTCCCGAAAGAGATCGTTGGCCAGGGACTGCGGGTCGCTGACACCGCTCTTTTGACTGCGATCTTCGAACGCGTCGCCGAAAATAACCCGGAGATCGCGCGATCGATCATCGAGGCAGCAATCAGACATGTCCCGCCCCACTCTGCACGCGCGGGCGAGGCATCGGTTGAAATGATCGCGCGCGACGAACTGAATAACCGTCTGCAGTCTTTACTGGGCGAGATCGCTCCGCCCAGCCAACGCGTCGACGGCGTCCAGCGCAGAGTGATGAGGTAGCTTCGGCTGCACCACGTCGAATCCAGGTCTTGCGCCTTGTCGGAGCGGTTCCCCGCGTGATCCGTGAAAATCAGGTCGTCCGCGATCAGGTCGTCCAGCTCGACCACATCCCCGGCGAGCATTGCTGCCTGCAGGCGCGTCGCAAGCATTTCAACGATGGCTTTCATGATTTTCCCTCGGGCTGCAATGTTATCTGTGTGACGCACATTAGCGCGGAGCGCATCCGCGTACCAGCACTTCCGAGAGAGCCTTATCAAACAATCGGCTCGCGTTGGTCACGAGACAGCGGGCCGCAGCCGCCGATGGCGATCAGTCAGCGACCCGCCATACGCCGACGGGTGTAACCGGCCGTTCCAAGGGCGCCTTTAGTGCCGATAGCGGACCGCTACGCGCATCGCTTCCAAGATGCGAACCACCCCGATACGGCTAGCCATGTACCCATCGCCGCAGTGGCGACATGCTCACTATGGGTGAGCGGGAGTGCTCAGCGGAGGGGGATATCTGCCGACGATCAGGCTGACTGTACAGATACGGTGAATTTAAGTTACCTTTAAGAATCCCGGTATAGCTTCTTGGAAATGTCATGTCGTGATCTTTATTGCAATGTGCTTTCAGCGGGCGCAGAGCGAGATCGGGTGATTCCTCAGTGTCCTCAGCTTGCCGGACTGAACGTCCAGTTGCGACCGTTGGTCCCGGCGGCAGCTTCCTCTGACCCAGCGTGAGCGCTGGGTTTTTTTTTGATTGCACTCCATGCACGCGACCTCAAACACCTCAACAGCCCCTTCACGCATGAGCGCGCTCGAATTGCGCGCGACTGTGTCGCTCGCCGCAATCTTTGCGCTGCGCATGCTAGGCCTCTTCATGATCATGCCGGTGTTTTCGGTCTATGCGAAAACCACCCCCGGCGGCGACAACCTGCTGCTGGTCGGCATCGCGCTCGGCGCCTACGGCGTGACGCAGTCGCTCCTCTACATCTTCTACGGCTGGGTCTCCGACCAGGTCGGCCGCAAGCCCGTCATCGCGACCGGCCTCGTGATCTTCGCGATCGGCAGCTTCGTCGCCGCAGGCGCGCACGACATGGTATGGATCATCGTGGGCCGCGTCATACAGGGCATGGGCGCGGTGTCGTCGGCCGTGCTCGCGCTCATCGCCGACCTGACCGCCGAGGAGCACCGTACCAGGGCGATGGCGATGGTGGGCGGCTCGATCGGCATGTCCTTCGCCGTGGCCATCGTGGGCGCACCGATCGTGTTCCACTTGGTCGGCATGAGCGGCCTCTTTACGCTGGTCGGCGTATTCTCGATCCTCGCGGTGGGCGTGGTGATATGGGTGGTGCCCGACGCACCGCGGCCTGTGCACGTGCGCGCGCCGTTCGCCGAGGTGCTCCACAACGTCGAACTGCTGCGCCTGAACTTCGGTGTGCTCGTGCTCCACGCCACGCAAACGGCGCTCTTTCTCGTCGTGCCGCGACTGCTCGTCGATGCCGGTCTGCCGGTCGCGTCGCACTGGAAGATTTACCTGCCGGTCATGGGTCTCGCATTCGTCATGATGGTTCCCGCCATCATCGCGGCGGAGAAACGGGGCAAGATGAAAGCCGTGATTGTTTCTGCGATCGGTCTTATCCTGATCGGCCAGCTGTTGCTCGGCTCGCTCGCGCATACACTCGTGATCGTGTCAGCTGTCCTCTTCGTGTACTTCCTCAGCTTCAACATTCTGGAAGCGTCGCAGCCCTCGCTCGTCTCGAAGCTCGCGCCGGGCAACCGCAAGGGCGCGGCCACGGGCGTCTACAACACCACGCAGTCGATCGGACTCGCGCTCGGCGGCGTGGTGGGCGGCTGGCTCCTCAAGCACGACGGCCCAGGCACCGTGTTTTACGCCTGCTCAGGCCTCGTCTTGTGCTGGCTTATAATCGCGGCCGGTATGAAGGCGCCACCGCGCAAGGCCTAGCTTTCCGGTGCCCGGCGTAAAATGGCCCCAGCGGCACGAATCGCAAATTTGGTCTCAAGTCTGAACAACGCGACAAAGAAGAGGATACAGATCGTGCGCATCGTCCCGCTGATCGACCGACGAACGCTGCAGCGCGCCCATCGGCTGTGGCTCCATTACGGTGTGTTCTGGCTCGGCGCGATCGCGGTCGGCCTTGTCGCGGTGCTCTACGCGAAGCTGATCGATTTCGGCTATGCGCTGTTTCTGCGCGTTGCGGCTGAGCACTTCTGGTTACCGCTCGTTGCAGCACCCGTCTTAGGCGCCGTGACGGTGTGGCTCACGCGGCGTTTCTTCGACGGCGCGGAAGGCAGTGGCATTCCGCAGGTGATCGCCATGCTGCATGGACCTGACACACTGGGTCCGCGGTTGCTCACGCTGCGCATCCTCGTCGGCAAGATCTTCGTTTCGTTTCTTGCCATTCTCGGCGGCTTTACGATCGGACGTGAAGGGCCGACCATTCACGTCGGCGCGGCCCTGATGTTCAGCCTGAGGCGTTTCTACCCGCAACGCTTTCGCACAATCCGGCCCGGCGTGCTCGAACGAAGGCTCGCGCTTGCGGGCGCAGCCGCAGGACTGTCCGCTGCATTCAATGCGCCGCTCGCGGGGGTGGTGTTCGCGATCGAGGAGCTCACGCGCAGCTTCGAGCAGCGCGCGAGCGGTGTCCTGATCACCCGTAAAACGAAGGAAAGTTGTCACTGGACTGTGCTCGCGGGGGCAACAGTTTATCCATTGAATTGACAACATTGCTTCGCTAACTGGCGAAGTAAAGTCGTCACTTCGCGTTAGCGCGAATTAAAATTGTCAACTCACGTTCATCCTAGACCATGAAATCCTCAGGCAGGTGGTACACATGGTCGACGTTTTGCGAAGCTTCGAGCCACTCACACTGCCGCGTCCTCGCGGCGCGCACCGTTATGACGTCTTCAGTCCGAAACTGGGGCGACGTCTGACCCTATACAGGCGGAGCGCTTTCGAAGCATGGCTGATGCTCGAAGCGGATCCTGCTGCCAAGACATTCTGTGAATGGCCTGGCTTCATGGCTGTCGACGGGCAACGCTGCGTCGTCGATTTCTGGGCAAGGTCTGACGACCATGAATACCTGGTACTACTATCGGAGACAAGACCCGCGACGGATTGCCCAGGAGGTCGTCTTGACTTCGACCCGGAAGCCTACGCCGTGCGGCACATTGATGCAGCCGAAAGGGCCGCTGCGCGTGTCTGGACCGGTAACTGGCAGCGCATGCTGCCCGTACTTGTAGCCGCACGCGGCCTCGTCAAACCTTCGATGCTGGGGGCGATCGAGCGGTTCGTCGCATCGCCCCAATCGCTGATGATGATAGAGCGTGAATTCTCTACCGGCGATCCCTCACTCGTCCGGGCGGCCGTTTTCGAGCTGCTGCATCGCGGTCGCATCCGGGCGCTAGAGTTACACACTGAAAGCCTGTCGTTTCTGACGCGCTTTGTTGCGGCACAGGCCACATCATGAGCCGGCGCAGACCCGAATTTCAGACGCTGGATCTCGCCTCATGGCCCACGATCGCATGGACAGAACTCGACGCCACCGCGGGCAGTCGCGTCCAAAGGCATATCGACGCAATTGAGCGTTATGCCAAAAATGAGCCTGTCGGAAGTATTGAGGCCGCAACTGGAGTCAACCGCAGACAGCTCTACCGGCTTCTCGACAGGGCGCTCTCGCTGCATGCCGACGGTCGGCTATACGGCTTCCGTGCGCTCGTTGCTCATGCCCGCGTGACGGAATACACACGCATGCTGCCCGTTACCTTGCGCGGCGAACGGGGCGGTGCCGTCGGCGCGCTTTCACTGCTGTTTGAGCGGTATCCGAGACTCGCTGCGTGGCTGGTTCTGCAGATCAGACAGCGCCGCGTGACAGTCAAGCAGATACCTTCCGACGACGGCATCCGGATCCGGCTGCACGGTTTGCGGGCCTTGCACGATAGATTTCTGCAGGAGTGTCGGCAGCTGGGCCTGACGGCCGCCGATTATCCGTTCAACACCGCCGGGCGCGCGATCCGGTCGCTGTCTTCACGGGTGAAGGCGGAGCTTTTGCGCGGTTTTGGAACGGTAGCGGCGGCTGCCGGCGCTTCGCATCTGAAGGGACTGCCACGTTCCGACGATGTACCTGCTCCCGCAGCGACACGGCCGTATCAGGTTGTCGAATTCGATGGTCACCGGCTCGATGTGCGGCTGAAGGTTGTCGTTCGCGATCCGCTCGGCTTCGAGCATGAGTTTGAAATCGAGCGCGTGTGGCTGCTGGCGATCATCGACGTATGCACGCGGGTCGTGCTTGGCTATCACCTGGCGCTGACCCGCGAATACAGTCGTTACGATGTGATCAAAACGATCGAGAACGCGCTCGAACCGCGGCCGGTGCGCGCCTTCACCATACCCGGACTAGCCTGCCAGATGCAGGAGGGTTTCGCGTCACAGCGCATGCCCGAGCTTGCCTACGTCACTTGGGAGTGCATCCGACTCGACAATGCGAAGGCGAATCTCGCCGGAGAAACGCTGTCTGCACTCTGCGAGTTCGTTGGCTGCATCGTCAGTGCAGGACCGAAGCACAGTCCGGACGAGCGCCCGTATATCGAGCGCTTCTTTGGCACAATCGCCAGCCGACTGTCCTCACGCCTGCCCGGCTATACGGGCTCCCATCCTCGTGACCTGCGCCGTGCGCTGGCCGACCCGGAAGGTAATCTCCGCCTGTATGTGTCGATCGATGAGCTGGACGAGTTGATTACTTATTCGATTGCAAACTATCACGGCACGCCTCACGGCGGGCTGAATGGCGCAACGCCGCTCGAAGCGATGGAGTTCTTTGTTCGTGGAAGGGGGCAACTGCTGACCTGGTTGCCCGAAGTGCGCCGACGTACGTTATGCCTGATGCAATCCGCGCGGCACTGCCGTGTGCGCGGCTATCTTGCGCTTGGCGTCCGTCCTCACATTAACCTGTTCGGCGTGCGCTATACCAACATGGTCCTTGCCAGCAGCGCCCAGTTGATTGGCCAGTCGCTTCGCATCTACATCAACGCTGACGATCTGCGCTGCGTGCGAGCTTTCCTCGCCGATGGCCGTGAGCTCGGCGTCCTTGACGCGCAGGGTGCCTGGCGTGTGATGCCGCACAACCTGACGTTGCGCAGGGAAATCCTGAAGGCGAGGAGCAGCGGGAGCTCAGGACATATGTCGGTAGAAAATCCGATTGACGCCTACGTACAGACCAAGGTCGCAGCAGCAGGCAGGTCACGTAGGGCGGCCTCAGATGCAGCGCGGACGCTGCGCCTTCTCGCAAACGCACCAACGGCCAGAACACCAACAGGCCCGCTAGCACCAGATGCATTTCCAGAAACGCCGCCAGCGGAAGCAGCGGAGGGGACCGTAGTGGTCGCCGACACAGCACCCGTCGAACCGGTTCGTCCGCGCACGCTTGGTATCGGGACGGGGCAGGTCTTCTAATAGGTGGTTCTGATAGGTTGTACTCACAGGAGGGAGGCATGTCACTCCAGGTCTCGCGTCCAGTCGATCCGTCGCTGCACCCGCTCGTCACCGGCAACTACCGGATTGCCACACCGGCTATCGAATCATTCTACGAACTCGTCGTGAGCTGTCTTCGCTACCGTGTGACGGGCGCGCTCATTTACGGTGCTCCGAGGATCGGCAAGACGCGTTCGATAGAATACGTGCGCCTGCTGCTTGCCAAGGAATATCCCAAAGTGACGAGCTATCATGCCCGGTGCGAGCACAAGCCGCGGCACGCAGAAGGGCCATTCTTTTCAAACCTGCTGGAAGCTGTTGCCGATCATGATCCGAACGCGGGCACCAACCCCGCGAAACGAATGCGACTGTCGTTGCGCATCCGGGAAGCGGCTGCGCGCGCTGGCAGCGGGACGGTTCTGCTCTTTTGCGATGAGGCGCAACGCTACAACGAAAACGAATATGAGTGGCTGAGGGATGTACACGATGCACTCGACCGCCAGCAGATCAAGCTGTTCACGTTCCTCGTTGGTCAGCAGGAGTTGCTCGCCCAGAAGAGCGCGCTGCAGATCGCCGGCAAGACGCAGATCGTCGCGCGCCTGATGGTCGAAGAACTTGCCTTCCATGGCATCCGCAATGCCGAAGATGTCGCCACGTGTCTGAACGGTTACGACCAGACCGCCTATCCCGAGGGCACGCAGTGGAGCTTCACGAGGTTTTACCTGCCACAGGCGTTCGATGCAGGTTATCGACTTGTCAACGATGCGGCCCTACTCTGGAATGCCTTCGAGGCCGCGCACCACAAGGCGACCCTGGCTGGCCGTCTCGAAATACCTATGGAATCGTTTGCGCGGGCCGTCGAGATCGCGCTCAAGGATAGCGAACTCAGGGATGCTCCGGGGTATAGTCCGGACGCCTCGTTATGGGCCCACGCTGTGCGGCACTCCGGCTATGTTCAGTCGCGCCATGCAACTGGTCGCGTGCTTGTCCACGCGTAAAGAGGCGCCCGCGCTGATTGCCCCGCGCTTCCCGATACTCAGCCTCGATGAGCGACGGCTGACCCCGGCACTGGGCTTCATATTCGATGCGCGGTGGCTGTTGCCGGGCGAGTCGATCGTATCGATCCTGTGGAAGTTCGCGCGTGCGAACGGACTTCCTGGGCACGCGCTGGTGCGGCTGATGGGCGCTGACATCGACCCGTACGAAGGCGTTGAGCCAATGCGTGATGCCGTCGATGTGAAGCATCTGAGGCGCACGCTGCTATTGCCCGGCAAGGTATTGCACGCTTCACTCCTTGATGCAGGCCAGAGGGGAAGGCATCACCCGGTTTTCCGGTATTGCAGGCAATGCGTATCACTCGGTCATCACAGCGTGACGTACCAGATGTTCAGCGAAAACCGTTGTCCCGCTCACCAACGAAAGCTCGAGACGCAATGCCATCGTTGCGAGCGGGAAACACCCTACATCCTCAACGCGAGTCTTGTGGGCTCGCCGTATCGCTGTGCGCAATGCGGCGAGCTTTACGCGACTCAATCTCCTCCAGCCTTTGCAGCGAAACCAGCGATGCGCAAGGAGCATCGTATTGCCATCGCGCGACATTTCCACAATCGCATGGCAGGTAGCTTTTGCCTTGGCAAGGTTGAACGCTACCTGTAGCCCGCGGCCTCGTGGCAGGGCGGCCGCGTCATAGATCAGGAGCTTTCCATTGATCTTCGTCCCGAAACTGTCGTGCGAAATACGCAAAAATGGGTGTTGACGACTTTACTTCGTTTTTGGTGACGAATTTACTTCGCTCTACGCCCGTCGGCCTGCACCTTGCGAATGGTCGCATGCACGCAACCGTGAGCGTCGTTTCATCGTGCGCACCGTGTCGTCTCGAAACACTAGAAACAAGGTTAGGCAATCCTGTCCTGCGCGTTGCGGCCGTAGTGAACGATGGCCAAGCGATCGTCGAGATTGGCGGATTCAGTCGGTTCCGAGATGGGAGCGAGCAGCGTTGCGCTGACAGATGAAGGACTCAACAGTAGTCAGACTGCATTGATTGCAGCCAATCCGGTCAGCGCCGCCGAGTACCCTCGATTCTCGACGGGCAATGTTGTGGAGACGCTCGTCGACCCACTCCGGTCAGACAACTTTCTTCAAACCGGTCAGTCAGCCAAATTCAGGTCGCCCATTAAGCGGCCACTGGCGACCTCACCCAATCGGCCAGTTTCGGTCGCCTATCGACAGCGGCCGAGCGGCCGCTGTCGAACTGGTTTGAGCCGGTCGCCCAGTGGCGTTAGACATGCTCAGCATTGCTGAAAAACTGCGGAGGCGCTGTGCCTTCGATCACGCTGCCTTGAGGAGTCCAAGTTGTTGCAGCGCTGTCACGCCGTCGTCCAGCCCGATTTCTTCGACGATCTTGCCACCATTGAGCCGTAGCACGGTCGTGCCGGTGAAGCGCATTTTCCGTCCGGTCGCGGCCGGCAACGATCCAATGAGGAAATCGCTGAATGCCGGACCGGTATGTGTGCCTCCCCCCTCCCAACGACCGACCACATAGTCCCCCTCGGCGATGAGATCAGCGGCACCCCAGAAGTTGAGGTCCGGGAATGCTTCGCGGAAATCGGTCATGAATGCCTTGATGTCATCGCGACCACGACGCGGCTCGTGCAGCGAGTAGTGCAGAAGCATGTCAGGCGCAGCAAGTTCGTCGACAATGTCGAGGTTGCCGGTCTTGCCCCAGAAATCGGTGAACCAGCGGCCTACGATGGCCTTGTTGTCATCTTCTTTGGACATGGCGAATTCCTCATTGACTGTGGTTGAAACAGAGAAGCAAGATCGCCTCTCTCTGCCTGAACAATATCGAGGCAAACAGTCAACGGCCCCCCGTTTCTTGCCGTGTTACTCGAAAACCCGCCGCGTAACTGCGGAGCGTCAAGCGGGAGTGGTCAAGGGCGACAAAACCGCCATGCGTTGAGCGTGATTTCCGTTCACAGAAATTAAATAGCAAGAAACGGAGTGTTTGTATCCAGCGGCTGCCATAGATTGATCATTCAATCCCGCAGTAGCCGAGGTCGGCGCACGACGCAGGACGCGATCGAACCTCGCTTATCGCGCACGCGCCCAATACGTCAATCCTCTCATCGGCATCGCGTTCGCCTGTCTTTCATTGAATGGAGTTTAACCATGCTGCCATTTCTCTCGCTTCACGCTCTCGCTGCCCAACGCGGTGACGGACTGCGCCCTGAACTTCTAGCTCTATTTGAACGCCATGCCGGATTAGAGACCGGTCTCGCTGCCATCATCGAACCAGACGAAACAGAGCCCCTTAACCAGGTGGTGGACGTCGTGCCCAAAGAGCCAGTGAAGTAGTGCGGGGCTGCTGCCAACTACCCGAAAGGTTTCCTGGAGCCCTTCTACTCTTCTGACGATGCAAATCCCTATGACTGACAAGGCTTACTTGATGATCGACTACCCTGACTATCTCGCTCTCGAGCATGGCGCTTTTATATTGCGTGGGTTTGCGCTGCGCTACGGGGAAGAACTGCAGCGCGGCCTAGCCAAGCTACAAAAATCGCCATTTAATCGCCCCTCTGTAACGCCGAGTGGACTGAGCATGTCCGGCGACTCCACAACATGTTTTCATCTGGGCTGGACGACAATCGAGCGAAGTAAAGATCATTCTCTGATCGACATGCCGCGTGCGGCAATGCCAGAAGTATTGAGGAGTTTAGGGCGGGACGCCGCCGCTGCTGTGGGCTTCAATAACTTCGCGCCTGACGTCAGTCTGGACAGTCACTCTTCGCCAGGCGCGCGCGTCTCTTTGCATCAGGAGATGAGCTGGCCAGAAGGTGGCGCGCCTATCGTTGCATTTGTATTGGGAATGGCTAGCGCATTTTTCTTCAAGGAGCACGAGTCTTCGGTGGATGCTCGCAGGATCAACCTTTGGCACGGCGATGTCATCGTGTGGGGACCGGCAGGCACCGCTTGAGTCATTTGCACTTTCGACGTCAGCCTCCGGCCGCGTTTGATAGCGGCGCGGACGAGGGCAAACGGGGGCTGCGATGACATCGCAAGTGCGGTGTGAATGACCGCTTGCCACCTAGAACCGACCACCCGGGCCACGTAGGACGGTCGTCCGTTGTGGGTCGGCTTCTGCCGACCGCGTCAGACAGCAGTCGGCCACAAGCCGCCATACGGTCAGAGGATCCGAACGTCGGCTGTCGGCCAGAGACCCGCCACTTCCGGACTACACGATGCGTTCGGTCGGAGGGCTCGCCCTCATACTCGCACAACGTCTCGTGCCCTGTGAGCCGATTGCCTATCAGCCGCAGGGCCGGAGCATCAAATTTTCTGTAGATTCAAGACCTGTGCAAGATAGTCGGGATTCCAGGCGGCGACCTTACGCTTCTTTGGCAGGCTGAGTGCGCGGCTGGAATCGGTGCGGAACAGATTGATAGCGAGTCGGCGCAGGAAGGAGAAATTCAGCGCGGCGTTGCGTAGCCGGATCTGGCTGGCGTCCTCACTGAAGGTGACATCCAGGCACCAGTGCAGGCCATTTTCGATAGCCCAGTGGGTGCGAGCGACATACAGAATGCGCTGGGCGTGGGCTGGCAGCGAACTGATCACGTAGCGCGTCTCAGTCTGGACCTGGCCGTGCGTCTCGCGCTGCGACTCGATGCACGCCACCGAGCGCAGGTTCGGCCAGCGTGCACGCAACTCGATGGCGTCGAGCCATGCGAGATCATCCACCGCCGTGCAGCGGCGCGTCTCGAATCGGCCATGGCCCTTGTCGACGGTTTCGTGGGTATCGCATGGCCGCGGCGGATAACCGGGTTGATTCAGGCAGGCGGAGAACTCGCGCAGCGCCGTGGCCAGCGTCGGCTGGTTGTCTTTGACGGCGAGCACGTAATCGCCGCCGCCTTCCACAATCTGGCGGGCGATTGCGGTTTGGCAGCCCATCGCATCGATCGTGACCACTGCGCCTTCGAGCGCCAGAACCGGCAGCAATTCCTTGATCGCCTCAATCTCGTTGGATTTGGCCTCGCACGGCTGCTGCCCCAGCGTCAGACCCATCTCGGCCGCGTATGCCGACACCAGATGCAGCGCACCGGTACCACGCGCCACCGAACGTGAGCCGCGTAGCGCCTTGCCATCAATGGCAATCACCCGTCCATCAACCGCACCACACACGCCCTGGACCCATTCGACAAACCGGCTTTCGAACGCCGCAGGCGACAGCGCCTCAAAGACCCGCCGGATCGTGTCGTGACCTGGAATACCGTTGCGCAACTTCAGATACTGGCGCAGCCACGCCTGGCGCTCCACACCCCAGTCTTCAATGTCGTCCCAGCCTTCGGCGCCTGACATCACCGCGCACAGTGCCAGCACCACGATATCCAGCAGATCGTGGTCGCACCGTCCCGTTACCCGCGGGTCCGGCAGGTCCGCGAACGCCTCCACCAGCGCAGCCACTTCCTTGCGCATCTGTCGTCTCCGAAAAATCGACAGTAAACCCCGCGCGCCTATTGTTTACAACCCCCTCATCCTGTCCATTGAAAGTAAACGACTTTTGACGCTCCGGCCCTGCTATCAGCCGATCCGGGGCTTGCCTTTACCTCTCAGATGCGCCAAATTTCTGGAATCGTCAGTAGCGAAGCAGAAGAACACCCTGAAGCAAGACGGTTCGCGACCCCTGTACCCAGGAACAATGCGCATCCCTCCACTAAAAGCCATCGTCGCGTTCGAGAGTGTCGCCCGCACAAAGAGCGTCAACCGGGCGGCTGACGAATTAGGATTAACGCCATCGGCGGTCAGCCATCAAATTGCCAATCTCGAATCAATGGTCGGAAGACCCTTGTTCACGAGACTGGGGCGCGGACTAGTGCTGACGCCTACGGGTCAGCAATATCTGGCTGATGTCACCGGATCGCTCGCTGATCTGAGCCGCGCAACGGAGCGCGCATCGAGCCAGTCGGGCGTGGAGATTCTTCGCATTCATTCGAGCCCCAGCTTCGGGCTGATGTGGTTGCTGCCGCGCCTCGCTTCCTTCCAGGAAGCGAACGGCGACATTCAGTTGAATCTGGCGTGTTCATACGAGGATGTGTCATTCACGTCCGGCTACTATGACGTCGATGTACGGCATGGCTACGCGCATTGGACCGACGGCGAGATCAAAACGCTTCGCCATGAATTCATCGCGCCTCTTGCCTCGGAGGAGTACCTGAGAAAATTTCCGGTGCGCACCCCCGAGGACCTGCTCGACCGTCGCCTGATCTTCTCGGAGACGCCTCTCGTGCAGTGGAAGCAATGGTTCGGCAAGTTCGGCGTCGCGGAGTCGCGCAAGTCATACGATTTCGCGTTCGACCGCTCGTACATGTCGCTCGAGGCCGCGGCATTGGGACACGGCATCGCGCTCGAAAGCACGATGCTCGCATCGGTCCATCTGAAACGGGGTTCGCTCGTACCGGTCTTCGATCGCACGTATGCGGTGGAGGTCGGAGCCCATCACCTCGTTTACCCTTCCCAGAACGCGGATTTGCCGCGCGTGGCCAAATTCCTGGCCTGGGTCGAGCAGGAGATCAACCGTGACGCCGTATAGCGCCAGGCCGCGCCAAGCGGGAATCCGGCGCCCTGGCTTATGCGAAAGGGCTGCTTTCTGACGCCTGTGATTCCATGCTGCAGCGACACCTGAAAATTCTTCAGCAATAGTTGAGCCGAACTGCATTGATTGGGATGGTTGAAGCGCTGAAACTGCGTCTACCAACTAACACGATCGATGGAGACAAATATGTTGCTCGACAGCAAAGTGGTAATCGTCACGGGTGCAGCTTCGCCGCGGGGTATCGGCAAGGCAACCGCAAAAGCACTGGCTGCGCAAGGCGCACGAGTGGTGATTCTGGACCTTAAAAAGGAAGACGCTGAAAGCGCTGCGCGCGATCTCGGCGAAGGACACCTTGGCCTCGCCTGCGATGTGACCGACAAGGCAGCATGCGTGGCTGCCGCCAGGGCGGTCACCGAGAAGTACGGCCGTGTTGATGGCCTTATCAACAACGCAGGCATCACCCAGCCTTTGAAGACGATGGACATCGGAGCCGAGAACTTCGATGCGGTCATCGACGTGAACCTGCGCGGCACGCTCTACATGTCGCAAGCGGTCATACCGCAGATGAGAAAGCAAAAAAGCGGCAGCATCATCTGCATGTCATCCGTTTCCGCGCAACGCGGCGGCGGCATCTTCGGCGGTCCTCACTACAGCGCCGCGAAAGCGGGCGTACTTGGCCTCGCTCGTGCCATGGCGCGCGAACTCGGGGCGGACAACATCCGCGTCAACTCGATCACACCGGGCCTCATCCAGACCGACATCACCGGCGACAAGCTCACGACAGAGATGCGCGCCGACATCATCAAGGGCATTCCGCTCGGCCGGCTCGGCGATGCCGCCGACGTCGCGAACGCCTGCCTGTTCCTATCGAGCGACCTGTCGGCGTATCTCACCGGCATCACGCTCGACGTCAACGGCGGCATGCTGATTCACTAAGTACGACATCCGTCGCGATGGCGGCGGATGGGTCAATGCACCCGGGGAAAACCCGGGGCGATATGGCAGGAGACAACCATGAAAACGAAGGCCACCGCGCCGTCAATGACGGGCGATGTCACATCGCTCGCCGATCCGGCGAGTTTCGAATCAAAAACGTATGCCAAGGTCGGACGGCGCTTGATACCGTTTCTGATGCTGTGCTATCTGGGCGCTTATCTCGATCGTGTCAACGTGGGCTTCGCGAAACTGCAGATGCTCAACGACCTGCGATTCAGCGAAACCGTGTACGGATTCGGCGCCGGTATTTTCTTCCTCGGTTATTTCCTCTTCGAGGTACCGAGCAATCTCATGTTGCACAAGGTGGGCGCACGAAACTGGCTCGCCCGCATCATGCTGACGTGGGCCGTGATCTCGGCCTCCTTTGTCTTCGTCAAGTCGCCCACCACCTTCTATGTTCTGCGCTTTCTATTGGGCGTGGCCGAGGCGGGATTCGCACCGGGCGTTATCCTGTACCTGACCTACTGGTTTCCCGCAGCGCGGCGCGCAAAGGCACTGTCCCTCTTCTTCATGGCGATTCCCCTCGCAGGGATACTTGGCGGACCGCTCTCCGGTTTCATCCTGCATGCGTTCCACGGCGTACAGGGGTTGGCGGGCTGGAAGTGGCTGTTCATCCTCGAGGCGGCGCCATCGCTGATCCTGGGTGTCGCCATCCTGCTCTACCTCGACAATGGCATCGCCGTCGCGAAGTGGCTCACTGATGCGGAAAAAGCGCTCCTCGCACGCAACGTGGCGAACGACAACGCCCACAAGGTCGCCCATGTATCGATCAGGTCTTTCATCGGCGATCGTCGTTTGTGGTTGATGGCCGCCATCTACTTTTGCGTCGTGCTCGGTCAATATGGGCTGACGTTCTGGCTGCCGACGATCATCCGCAAGTCGGGCGTCGCCGACCCTCTGTGGGTCGGTATCTTCACGGCCATTCCTTACCTGTGCGCCATCATTGTGCTTCCGCTGGTAGGCGCAAGCGCTGACCGCCACCGCGAACGGCGTCTGCATCTTGCGATCCCGATGCTCGTATCGGCGGCCGGCTTTGCCACGCTTCCGATGCTGGGTGGAATCGGCGCGTCGCTGGTGTGCGTCAGCGTGGCCGCCGCCGGCATCCTAGCTTCGTCGTCGCAGTTCTGGTCACTGCCGACCGCGCTCCTTGGCGGCATGTCCGCAGCGGCGGGCATCGCCGCGGTGAACTGCTTCGCCAATCTCGCAGGCTTCTTCTCGCCGGCCATTGTCGGCTGGTTGAACGACCTGACCGGCAAGTCGACGGCCGGGCTCATCTTTATCTCCGTCGCTGTCGTCATCGGTGCCGGGCTTGTTTTCCTCGTGCCGGCCAAAACTGTCAATCGCTGACACCGTCTGCTGCAAAGACTCACTTTTTAATCAAGGAGACACCATGAACAGTCCGTCATCAGATGCGGTGACGCTCGCCGAGCGCGCCTACCGGATTCGCAGAAACGCCTTGCTGATGGGCGAAGTGCAGGGACAAGGCTATATCGGCCAGGCCCTCGACATCGCTGATGTACTCGCGGTTGCCTACTTCGGTGCGATGCGCTACCGGGCCGACAATCCCGAATGGGAAGGCCGCGACCGCTTCCTGCTGTCCAACGGCCACTATGCGATCGCGCTTTACGCCGCGCTTTTCGAAGCCGGCTTCCTGCCACCGGAAGAACTCGAGACCTACGGCAGCGACGACAGCCGGTTGCCGATGTCCGGCATGGCGAGCTACACGCCCGGCATGGAGATGTCCGGCGGCTCGCTCGGCCACGGTCTCACGATCGCGGTGGGCCGCTGTCTGGGACTGAAGCGCAAGGGCTCAAAGGCCTTCGTCTACACGCTCTTCTCCGACGGCGAACTCGATGAAGGCGCGATCTGGGAGGGCCTGATGTCGGCCGCTCACTGGAAACTGGACAACCTGATCGCCATGGTCGACGTCAACAATCAGCAGGCCGACGGTCCCTCCTCGAAAATCATGGCGTTCGAGCCGCTCGTCGAGAAACTCGAAGCATTTGGCTGGTTCACGCAGCGCGTGGACGGCAACGACATTGACGCAGTCAAGACCGCCTTCGATGCCGCACGCCATCATCCGAAAGCGCAGCCCCGGATTATCGTTTGCGATACCCGCATGGGCTGCGGCGTGCCGTTCCTCGAAGAACGGGAAAAGAATCACTTCATCCGCGTCGATGCCCATGAGTGGCAACTGGCGCTCGCAGCACTCGAAGCAGGGAGACAAGCATGAGCGACACCACCACCCAAAAGCCGCGTCTGAAGACGTCGGCGATGATTGCATCGATCGCCGGCGAAGGGCAGGTCACGCGTTCCGCTCCGTTCGGTCATGCATTGGCCCAACTGGCTCGGGAGAAGACGAACGTAGTAGGTATGACTGCCGACCTCGGCAAGTACACCGACCTGCACATCTTTGGCAAGGAATTCCCGGAGCGCTACTACCAGATGGGCATGGCCGAGCAGTTGCTGATGGGCGCGGCCGCCGGTATGGCGCATGAAGGCAGCCAGCCGTTCGTGACGACATACGCCGTGTTTGCGACCCGTCGTGCGTATGACTTCATGCACCAGGCGATTGCGGAAGACAACCTCGACGTGAAGATCATCTGCGCGTTGCCTGGCCTCACGACCGGCTATGGCCCGAGCCACCAGGCGGCCGAGGATCTTGCCCTGATGCGTGCGATGCCGAACATGACGGTCATCGATCCGTGCGACGCGCTCGATACCGAGCAGATGGTGCCCGCGATCGCCGCGCATAACGGTCCGGTGTATGCGCGCTTGCTGCGTGGCAACGTTCCGGCCGTGCTCGATGAATACGACTATCAGTTTGAACTCGGCAAGGCGAAGCTGCTGCGCGACGGCGCCGAGGTGCTGATCATCTCGTCGGGCATCATGACCATGCGCTCGCTGGAAGTCGCGAAGGCGCTCGAGGCGGACAACGTTGGCGTCGGCGTGTTGCATGTGCCGACCATCAAGCCCCTCGACACGGAGACGATCCTGCGCGAAGCGAGGCGCACGGGCCGGATGGTCGTGGTGACCGAGAACCATACGGTGATCGGTGGTCTCGGAGAAGCGGTCGCAACCACGCTGCTCACGGCTGGCGTCACGCCGATGTACCGTCAAATTGCACTGCCCGATGAGTTCCTCGCTGCGGGCGCGCTGCCGACCTTGCACGACCGCTACGGCATCTCGACCAACGTCATGGCGAGCACGATCAAGAGTTGGCTCGGATGAGCGCAGGGAATCTCCCGACGGGATAGGCAAGTCGGGGCCACAGCATTGAGAGCCGTGACGGTGAGTCAGTTCGTCGGCACACCGTCACGGGAAGACGCAAGAAACGTGAGCGGATCAATCCACGAATAATCCAATAAAACATAGTACTACATAATATTAATCCGGAACCAGGTCGCGCACCAGCCCGAACGAAGGAGAGTCTGTGAACACACTGCCTTATCTTATGACCGCGCGCGGTATCGTGAAAAGTTACGGTCCGACGAGCGTCCTCAAAGGCTTCGACCTGTCGGTAGCTGCGGGAGAAGTACATGCTTTTCTCGGCGGCAATGGAGCCGGAAAGTCCACTTTCATCAAGATCATTTCAGGGCAAATCGAACGCGACGGAGGCAGCCTCGAGTTTTCACAGAATAGCGCGTCATCGGGCGCCGCTGAGTCGAGCGACGAAAACACTATTGCCGTTGTCAACCAGGAACTCGCGCTGCTGCCGCATCTCACGGTGGCCGAGAATATCGCGCTACCGCGCAGTCGCCGCGGATACGGCCTGTTCAACGCCAGCGAAGCGCGCCGGATAGCCGTGGATGCACTGTCCCTGATCGACCCGACATTCGCGCACGTCTCGGTCGACCGGCTTGTTGCCGACCTGAGCCTGCACGAACGGCAACTTGTCGAGATCGCTCGCGCACTGGACTCCGGTGCGTCGTTACTGCTGCTCGACGAACCGACCGCCAACCTGACAGCGGGCGAGACCGAGCGACTGTTCACCGTGATTCGGCGATTGACGGTAGACAAGGGGCTCGCGGTGCTGTTCGTGTCACATCGCATGCGGGAGATCCGTCAGATTGCGGACGTCTGCACCATCATCAGGAACGGCCAGACCGCTGTTGACCGCGTCGCGCTGACGTCCATCACCGACGCTGAAATTGTCGAGCAAATGGGCCAGGCCGCTTTGGACACGGCACGCTCGGAGCCTCGCGCCCAACGCAGAGCGCTTGAGCGCCGCAACGGCGGCGACGCCGCGATGCCCAATGACTTGCGCATTCAAACCAATGGCATCGATCTCGAGATCGCCGCGGGCGCGATCCTCGGTCTCGCCGGACCGCCCGCTGGCCCCGAGGCCCTGATGGACGCCCTCATCGGGGTCTCAACGTCAAACAAGTGGTCGATCACCCGGAACGGGACAGCCGTCAGCTATCGACGCCCATCGACCGCCGCGCGTGACGGCGTCGGCTTTGTCTCCGGAGACAGGGCGAACAAGGGGATTCTTGCGAATCTTCCGATTGTCGACAACCTTGCCGCATCGGCGCGCGTTGTCGGACGAAAGCGTACCGTGCGCCGCGAAGAGGTAGCGCAGGGCAACGACCTTCTCGATGCACTGAGTATTCGTGCCGGTTCCCTTTGGGATCTGCCGGCGACGCTCAGCGGGGGAACGCAACAGAAGCTGCTGATCGCGCGCTGGCTCAAGTTGAAGCCGACAGTGCTGGTGCTCGGAGAGCCGACGCGTGGCGTCGACATTCGTACCAAACAGGAGATCTATGCGCTGATTCGCGAGATGGCGGCACAGGGAGCAATCATCGTGTGGTGGTCGACCGAATACGTGGAACTGGTTGAGTTGTGCGACACCGTGCTCGCGTTCGACCCGGACGGACTCCCGACTTCGGTCCTGAAAGACCACCAGATCAACGAGGCCGAACTCGCCCACGCGACGGGCATGGCCGCCTGAAGGCAACTGCCGGTAAATACCTGTTTGAGAATGGCGCATAAGACGTCGGCTCAATTAATCAATGGAGACGAACATGAAGACGATCACCCAACCCGTTGCAGACGCATCACGTCATCGCGGCCGCAGTCGCTTGTTGAACCTTTATCGAACCGAGATCGCGATTGCGATCGCTATCATCGTGATGGAGCTGGCTGTAGGCTTCATCGTGCCGGCTGCGCTATCGGTCGGCAATGTCTCAAATGTCGCGCAGGCTTCTGCGCCGCTCGTCATCATGGCGTTTGGCGTGCTGCTCGTCGTCATTACCGGCGGCATTGATCTTTCCGTAGGTTCCGTTTTCTCCCTGACGGGGATGATCACGGGACTCACCATGGCACACGGGTTCAGTGCTCTTGCGAGCAGTGCCGCAGGTTTGTCGATCGGTCTGTTGATCGGAGGCATCAACGGCGCACTGGTGACTTACGTTGGGCTGGCGCCGTTCGTGGTGACGTTGAGCACCTATGCGATCGCTGGGAGCCTCTCGTTTATCGTGACCGATGGGCACTCGCTGCCGATCTCCGATCCCAATTTCTGGCTACTGGACGCTGGAACGCTCATTCCGGGCGTGCCGAACTATGTGCTCTGGTGCGCGGTGCTGCTGATCGCCATTGAGCTTTGCCTTCGCAAGCTCGTTGCCGGCCGTTGGCTTTACGCGATCGGTAGTAGTAGCTCGTCGGCGCGCGTCATTGGCATTCCAGTCAACCGGGTACGGATGGCGGCGTACGTCCTGTCAGGCCTGCTCGCATCGTTTTCCGGGCTGGTCAGCGTCTCCTACATCGGTAACGCCGAAGCCACGGCGGGATCGAGCCTCATGCTTCAGGCAATCGCCGCCGTGGTTATCGGTGGCGCAAGCCTGTTCGGTGGCACGGGGTCTGCGATCGGCGCGCTGCTGGGCGCGCTGATGATCACCATCATCCAGAACGGCGCAAACCTCATCGGCGTCAATAGCTTCTGGCAGGGCACCGTCACTGGTGTCGTCATCCTCATTGCGGTGCTGATCGACCGCGTGACCAAAGCCCGGCGATAGAGCCGGACACTAGCTAAACGGAGACATTTCATGTTTAACAGCATTGCTCAAACGATGCGCTTTCCCGTGCGCGCCATTGCTTTCGCTTCGATCGCATTGAGCCTGTCGGTGACGGCTCATCCAGCCAACGCGGCGGATGTCAAAACGGTGGCGTATATCGCGCCTTCACTGGACATCTCTTACTGGCAGTGGGTTGGCTACGGCGTCAAGGAAAGGGCCAAGGAACTCGGGATGAACTACATCGAGCTGACCTCGGAGAACTCTCCCGCCAAGCAGATGGACAACGTGCGCACCGCGCTTACACGCGGCGTCAGCGCAATCGTGATGGGACCGGTGAGCTCCACGAGCACGCCGCCGGTACTGCGGATGCTCAAAGAAAAGCAGGTGCCTGTTGCGTTTGCGGGAATCGGCCCGCAGGCAGGCCAGACAGACTACACATCCGCTGTAACCGCGAACAACTACGAGACCGGAAAAGCGCAGGGTGCCTATGTTTGCAAGCTGGCAAAGGAGCGCGGAAGCAACAAGATTGGCATGTTGTCCCTCCCCCAGGATCGCGAGAACGCGCAGAAGTATCTGGCCGGGGCGAAGGAATCGTTCAAGGCTGACGGCTGCGATTTGACGCAGATGCTCGAAACGCATGGGCTCACGGTATCCGAGGCCGTCGCTCAGGCGAATGACATCCTGACTGCGCACCCGGACATCCGCGCGTTGTACGGGATGTACGACGAGGCTGGCACGGGCGCCGCCAAGGCACTGCAGACGCGAGGCATGACAGGGAAGGTCGCGGTCGTGACCGCTGACGGAAGCCCCACCACCATCAAGTTGCTACGCGATGGCGCGATTCAGGGGTTGTTCCTGCAGGAAGCCGTAGGGCAGGGCATCGACGCAACGACGCAGGTATTCAATGCACTGACGGGGAAGCCGACAACGCAGCAGCTCGCGTTGAAAGAGCCTCTTGTGACAAAGGACAGCATCGACCAGCCCGATGCTCAAAAGGTAGTCCAGCGGGTGTATCCGCCGTCAGCCGGGAAGTACTAAGGCGCTTATACCTACCGGGACGACAGCCGGCAGCTTGCGCCGCCGGTTGCCAACCCGCGCAATTCCGACGACCCAATCAGGAGGCAACGTGGACAATCTGCCGATCATCGACCCCCATCATCACCTGTACGATCTGAAAACCGGGCGCTATCCCTGGTTGCAAGACGAAATGCTGGAGCGAGTCTTTGGCGACTACTCAGCGATCCGCCGCGACTATCTTATCGACGACTTTCGGGAAGACATCAAGAATCAGAATGTCGTCAAAACGGTCCACCTGCAGGTGGAATATGACCACAACGATCCGGTAGCGGAGACCCGCTGGCTGCAAGGCGTGGCGGACCAGCATGGATACCCTCACGGGATTGTGGCTTTTGCAGACCTTACTTCGCCAGGCGTTCAGCAGACGATCGAGGAACACTGCACATTTCCGAACGTTCGGGGCATCCGCCAGTGCCTCAACTACCATCGAGATCCGGTCAAAACGTTTATCGACCAACCGCATCTGATGAGCGATGCCCAGTGGCAACGGGGGTATAGCCTGTTGAAACGCCATGATCTGTCGTTCGATCTGCAGCTTTACTACACGCAGATGGCGGAGGCACTGGCGCTTGCCAGGAAATTTCCGGACACATCAATGGTGCTGAACCATACGGGTATGCCGGTCGATCGGGATGCCGACGAGATCGCCGCGTGGCGAGCAGCCATGAAATCGCTCGCGTCCGCGCCGAACGTGTTCTGCAAGATATCGGGGCTCGGCATGGGTGATTGGCACTGGACGACAGACAGTATCCGCCCATTCGTCCTTGATGCGATCGACGCGTTCGGTACGCAGCGTTGCATGTTCGCGAGTAACTTCCCGGTCGACAAGCTCTTCAGCAGTTACGACGACGTCTTCAATGCGTTCAAAGCCATCACTCGTAACTTCTCGAACGATGAACGTCGCGCGCTCTTTCACGACAATGCAGAGCGAGTCTACAGGCTGTAGCCTCGCGAATTTGCAGCCAGGCCAGCGCCAGGATGAACTAAACAGGCGCTGTCCCTGGCGTACACGGAAGGAATTCAAGATGCACATCGGAGTGCCAGCCGAGACGCGCGCGCACGAAACCCGCGTTGCCGCCACGCCCGAAACGGTCAAGAAATACGTGACTCAGGGCCACCGGGTCACGATCCAGAGCGGCGCCGGCGCCGGCGCGAGCTTTCCTGACGACGCCCTTACGGCCGCCGGGGCGGAGATCGTCGACCCGGCCACCGCCTTTGGCGCCGATCTCGTCCTCAAAGTCCAGTCCCCCGCCGACACCGAGCTGCCGCTGCTCAAGCGCGGCGCGACGCTGGTCGGCATGCTCGATCCGTTTAGCGCCGACAACGCGGGCAAGCTGGCCGCGGCCGGCGTCACCGCGTTCGCGCTCGAAGCCGCGCCGGGCACCACGCGCGCGCAGAGCCTCGACGTGCTGTCGTCGCAGGCGAACATTGCCGGCTACAAGGCGGTGCTGCTGGCGGCGACACTCTATCCGCGTTTCATGCCGATGCTGATGACCGCCGCGGGCACCGTGAAAGCCGCGCGCGTGCTGATTCTCGGCGCGGGCGTGGCCGGCCTGCAGGCGATCGCGACCGCCAAGCGCCTGGGCGCGGTGATCGAGGCGTCGGACGTGCGGCCGGCCGTGAAAGAGCAGATCGAATCGCTCGGCGCGAAGTTTCTCGACGTGCCCTACGAAACCGACGAGGAGCGCGAAGCCGCGCAAGGCGTCGGCGGCTATGCGCGGCCGATGCCGCCGTCGTGGCTCACGCGCCAGTCGGCGCTGGTCCACGAGCGGGCGAAGCAGGCGGACGTGGTGATCTCCACCGCGCTGATTCCGGGGCGGCCCGCGCCGACGCTGATCTCGGTCGAAACCGTGCAGGCGATGAAACCGGGCTCCGTGCTGGTCGATCTCGCGGCGGGCCGCGGCCCGGAGTACGAAGGCCGGCGCGGCGGCAACTGTCCGCTGACCGAGGCCGATCAGGTGGTGGTCAGGCATGGTGTGCAGATCGTCGGCTATACAAACCTGGCTTCAATGGTGCCCGCCGACGCGTCGTCGTTGTACGCGCGCAACCTGCTTGACTTCCTCAAGCTGATCATCACGAAGGAAGGCGCGTTGAACATCGATCTCGCGGATGACATCGTCGCGGCCACGCTGCTGGCTCGCGACGGCGCAGTCACACGCAAGGCCTGAAGCGAACAACTACCTTGGAGAACGGCGATGGAAGTCATCAACCACACCGTCATTAACCTGATCATCTTCGTGCTGGCGATCTACGTCGGCTACCACGTGGTCTGGAATGTCACGCCCGCCCTGCACACGCCGCTGATGGCCGTGACCAACGCGATTTCGGCCATCGTGATCGTCGGCGCAATGCTGGCAGCCGGCCTCACGCTCGGCGGCCCCGGCAAGTTCTTCGGCACGCTCGCGGTCGCGCTCGCCGCGGTCAACGTGTTCGGCGGCTTTCTCGTCACGCGGCGAATGCTGGAGATGTTCCGCAAGAAGGAACCCAAGAAGCTCCCCGCAGCTGCCAAGGAGAATGCGTAATGAGCCTGAACCTCGTCACGCTGCTTTATCTGGTCGCGTCGGTCTGCTTCATTCAGGCGCTCAAGGGGCTCTCGAATCCGAAGACGGCGCGCGTCGGCAACACCTTCGGCATGGTCGGGATGGCGATTGCGATCCTCACGACCATCGCGCTGATCGCCAAACAGGCTTCGGCATTGGGCTCGAACCTTGGTCTGGGACTCGGCCTGCTGCTGGTCGCGCTGGTGATCGGCGGCGCGATCGGTGCGTTCGTCGCCGCGCGCGTCGAGATGACCAAGATGCCCGAGCTCGTCGCGGCGATGCACTCGCTGATCGGTCTCGCGGCAGTCTGCATCGCGTATGCGGTGGTCTCGGAGCCGGCCGCGTTCGGCCTCGTCGATCCCGAGTATCCGATTCCGGGCTTCCTGCCTTTCGGCAATCGCATCGAGCTGTTCATCGGCACGTTCGTCGGCGCGATCACGTTCTCCGGCTCAGTGATCGCGTTCGGCAAGCTGTCGGGCAAGTACAAGTTCCGCCTCTTCCAGGGTGCGCCGGTCGTGTACGGCGGCCAGCATCTGATCAACTTGGTGCTGGCGATCGCGATGCTCGGCTTCGGCATCATCTTCTTTCTCACGCAGTCGTGGCTGCCGTTCATCATCATGACGATCATCGCGTTCGTGCTCGGCGTGCTGATCATCATTCCGATCGGCGGCGCGGACATGCCGGTGGTCGTGTCGATGCTGAACTCGTACTCGGGCTGGGCGGCGGCGGGCATCGGCTTCTCGCTGAACAATCCGATGCTGATCATCGCGGGCTCGCTGGTAGGCTCATCCGGTGCGATTCTGTCGTACATCATGTGCCGCGCGATGAACCGTTCGTTCTTCAACGTGATTCTCGGCGGCTTCGGCAACGAGCCGGGTGCGGCGGCGGCGGGTGGTTCAGCCGAGCAGCGTCCGGTGAAATCGGGGTCAGCAGATGATGCGTCGTTCATGCTCGGCAATGCGGAAACCGTGGTGATCGTGCCGGGTTATGGCCTCGCGGTGGCGCGCGCGCAGCATGCGTTGAAGGAGCTGACCGACAAGCTGGTCGAGAAGGGCATCGAGGTGAAGTACGCGATTCACCCGGTAGCCGGCCGGATGCCGGGGCACATGAACGTGCTGCTCGCGGAAGCCGAAGTGCCGTACGACATGGTGTTCGAAATGGACGACATCAACGGCGAGTTCGGCCAGGTCGACGTGGTGCTGGTGCTCGGCGCGAACGACGTGGTGAATCCGGCCGCGAAGAACGATCCGAAGTCGCCGATCGCGGGCATGCCGATCATCGAGGCGTACAAGGCGAGGACGGTGATCGTCAACAAGCGCTCGATGGCGGCGGGCTATGCCGGGCTCGACAACGACCTGTTCTACATGGACAAGACGATGATGGTGTTCGGCGACGCGAAGAAGGTAATCGAGGATATGGTGAAGTCGGTCGATTGATCGGTATGCGTGTCGCTACGGTGGTGTTACAGAGCCGGGGGAGCTTCGCGATAACCGTCCCTTGTCCAGCCCCAAAGCGCAGCTCTGACCGGCTCTTTTCAGCCAGGGTTCGGACAGTCGCCACTCTCGCGTGACTGGCTGTAGCGGGTCGGGTTGCGTCAATCCGCTCTTCGAATTCGTCGCCGGAAAGCAGCCACTGAAAATCCGCTTCCCGGAAGCGGCCAGTCGCCAGTGAGTACTCCCGACCCTCTCCGGCTATTCAGAGTGTTAGCGACGGTGGCCGCTTCGCTGTCGATTTCGGTCATTCCGCATGTACGCTTTTCGTATAGCGGCGCGCTTTCTCTTGTGTGACTTTCGTCACTTCGGACGTAGGCTCATCATCCCGTCATGGGCGACAGGTTTGTCGTGTGATCGAATCCTCAGATTCGGTCGCAACACGATTTCAAATGTCAACGCACCGATGTCCAACTTGGCGGTCGGCGATTCGTCTTGCACCAGCATTGGAAGTGATCGTCCTGCGGGGTGGCCCCTTATTCAGGGTTCTCAGTGGAAGGGCTTGAGATTCCTTCGTCACCGGCTTTGGTTATACGCGCCTGTCAGCAACGACCGTACTCAATCCTCTATAGGCGAGTGCATTGACCGCTATCGCCACAAGCGCGATAGCCGCGCCGACCGCCGCCAGTCCCCGCCAGGCGCCATGACGAGCACCATAGCCACCGAGTGCGGCGCCAGCAGCGCCACCGAGGAAGCACCACACAAAGAACACCGTGTTCAGGCGGCTTCGCGCCTCGGGGCGCAGCGCATAAATCAGCGTCTGGTTAGCGACGAGGCAGACGCGGTTGCCTACGTCGAGGAGAATCATGCCGAACATCAGCGCAGCCAGTCTGCTCCCACCCGCGGCGACAAACAGGAAAGCCGCGCCGACGGTGACCGCCCCAGCGCAAGCCATGTGACGAGCGCCGATCCGGTCGATGACGGCTCCGATGTGCGGTGACATCAGAAGGCCGGGGAACCCAACCAGGCCGAATGCGCCGATGGTCGCTGGACCAAAGGCGTAGGGCGGCCGCACTAGTAACGCCGCGAGCGTCGCCCAAACCGCGTTGAAAGCTGCGAAAACCAGAAAGCCCGACGCAGCAGAAATGCGCAGCAGTCGTTCCTCGCGAAGCAACGCCACCAGCGAATGCATGAGCTTGCGGTAGCGGACCGTAGCCAACCCTGTCGAGACGGGGAGTTTGCTAAGAACGATAACGAGTGCGATGTCAACGGTCGATGCAAGCACGAAGATCGCTCGCCAGCCAAAGTGAGCGCCCACGATACCGCTCACGATGCGCGCCAGCAAGACACCTGAGGAAAGCCCGCCCAGCAACCAGCCGACGACACGCCCACGCGTGGACGGCGTTGCTCGTGCTGCAACAGCGGGAATGATGATCTGAGCGCTTACCGCAGTAAGGCCGACGGAGAAAGTAGACGCGGCGAGCAGGAAGAATGTCGGCGCTGCTGCGCAGGCGAGCAGCGCAACCGCATTTGCGACGATCGCGATACAGGCCAGCTTGCGCGGCTGTACGGCGTCAGCGAGCGGCACGACGAACAGCAGGCCCGCTGCATACCCGAGCTGTGTCAGCGTGGCGATAAGATTAGCATGCGTCGCTGTTACGCCGAACGTCGACGCGATCTGCGGCAACAGCGGCTGGTGGTAGTAAATCGCCGACACGGCGAGCGCGCAATTGACGGCCATCAGGAAGACGTGACGGCGGGTGACGTCCGGCGTTGTCTCAGCGGATAATAATTTCGTCATACTACATAATTGATTTTATCGATGACAGTCTGTGGATGAACATCAGCGTAGGTTATGCCGCAAAGAGCATGGCTGACGTTCATCCGGCGCGACTGCTCAGGTCTTTGACAGCGCCTCAACGAGTTCACGTGTATCGACGATGCTGTGCGCGTACGTCGGCCCGTTCAGTTCATGGGCCGCGTGCATCATCTCGCGCCTGAACGCCGCCGTGGCGTCCTTGACAAGCGTTACGTGGTACCCAAGTTCCGTTGCATATCGCGCCGTGACCTCGATGCAGGTGTTCGCCAGCAGGCCCACCACCACCACCTGCGTGATGCCGCGCTGTTTCAGCTGGAGATCGAGATCCGTATTCGCAAAGCCACTCGAACCCCAGTGTTCGTGTGCGACGATGTCGCCGGTTTGCGGCCCAAAATCCGGATGCCAGTCGCCTCCCCATTCGCCGTATGCGAAGTGATGGCCTTGCATGATCTTGCGCTGGCTCGGGCTCGGATGGCACCAGCACTCGTAATCGCCTGGTCGCCACTGGCGATGCGGCACGATGACAACCTGAATCCCGGCATCCCGCACTGCCTTGTTGATGGTGTGCAGGTTGTCGAGCAGTCCGACTTCTTCGGCCACGTCCTTGATGAACGGCCAAACCTTGCCGCCCTCTGAGAGGAAGTCGTTATAAGGGTCGACAAACAGCAGGGCTGTCGACTTCGCGCTGTAGGTTACGTCACTCATCTGCACTACTCCCAAGGTGTTGACCCGATTGAAAACGTTAATACGGCTCGCGGCGGCCACGACAACTCCGCGCATCAGAGATGTGCATTAAACCAGTCGATGGCCGCGCGCGATGCCGTTTCGAACCCATCCAGGTAGGGGTCGAAGTGTCCACCCTTGATCATGACCAGCCGCTTCGGTTCCAACGCACGCTGGTATGCTTTGAGCGCCAGATCAGCCACAGCAATGTGATCGTGCTCTGCCACCAGCATCAGTAGCGGAGTGGGGGACACGCGATCGACATACTCACCGGGCGAATACATGCGAGACCACCGCATCGAACGGACCGTGACCTTGTTCTCCCAAACGCCCTCCGGCACAGCGCGAAGGTAGAAGCTGACGGCATCCGCAGCCTTGTAGGAAGCGTGCCTGACGGCATCGTCGGTGACAATCGTCTGCATCGCCGGCGGCTCGCCCGAGAGCTGAGCGCGTTCGTCGGCTGCGAATCTTGCTTCGAGTTCGGCGACGGCTTCCGGGGCGACACGGCGAAGGCCAGCGGCATGGCCATCGATGGTGGGCACTTGTGCCACCACTGCCTTCAGGCGCCGGTCCGTGGCGCCGAGCACGATGGCATGCCCGCCGGCGAAGCTTGTGCCCCAGAGTCCGCAGCGATTCTCGTCCACTTCCGGCCGCTCCTGCAGATAGGAGATCGCCCGGCGCCAGTCGGTGATCTGCTGCCACGGATTGATGTCATGTCTGGGCTGACCGCCGCTATCGCCAAAGTTGCGGTGATCGTGCAGTAGCACGACGAAGCCGGCTTCGGCGAAGGCTTTGGCCATCGGCTCTATGCCGTGGTATTTTGTGCCCGCGAAACCGTGCGCCATGGTAATTGCCGGAAGTGGGGCCTTGCGGTGCGCCGGCACGTACAACCATGCCGACAGTTCGATTCCGCCCTCTGCGGGGATGCTGATTTCCTGCTTTTCAAACATCAGTTCACTCCTGTCTTTCAGTCGTCTAGTTCGCCCAGCATCCGGGCCAGCTTCAATTCCACCTCCCGGGTCTGAAACCCGCGCGCCAAAGCGGCGCCAACCCTGCGTTGTGCTTCGGGCTGCCTCACGTTCTCGCCGAAGAGATCGGAATCACGGCGGAAGTCCGCGATAGCGGCGAGCGTGATGGCATTGACACGGTCCTTCACCACGGCATGTCCGGCCCTCGGAAACCTGGCGATGCGCCGTGCGAGCGAAGCGACGAATTCGTCGAGCATCTCCGCAGGCATCGCCCGGTTGATCCATCCATACCTTTCCGCGAGTTCCGTGTCATAGTCCGACGCGCTTAGCATCACCTCGAGCGCCCGGCCCCGGCCCATCAGGCGTGTGAGGAACTGGACAGCGCCCCCGCCAGGTATCAATCCGAAGGCAGGCTCCATCTGGCTGAACACGGCAGACTCTCGCGCGGCAAAGCGCATGTCGCACGCCAGCACAAACTCGCTGCCCGCACCGCGTACGCGTCCTTCGATTTGTGCAATGGAAACGAGCCGGCTGGCGCTCAGATGGCGGAACAGCAACGCAATAGATGCCTCGCCGGTCAGCTTCGCCGCCTCCTGCCGATACTCCTTGACCCGCGTTACATCAACGTGGGAGATGAAATAGTCGGGGTCGGCACTCCTGAATACGAGTACGTTAATGCCATCGTCGGCTTCCGCATACTGAATA
Source organism: Paraburkholderia sp. FT54 (assembly GCF_031585635.1). Classification (NCBI taxonomy): domain Bacteria; kingdom Pseudomonadati; phylum Pseudomonadota; class Betaproteobacteria; order Burkholderiales; family Burkholderiaceae; genus Paraburkholderia; species Paraburkholderia sp. FT54. The sequence continues at coordinate 477,403 of NZ_CP134198.1, forward strand.
AGCGTGACCAGGTCGCGAACGAGTTCAGGCCCGAGAAGATTCATAGGCGGCGCGGAGATTTCCACGAACAGCACCGCACCTTCAAGATCTGCCGTGAGCGTTTCAAAGATCATGGGTGCGTTCCAGTTGGCAAGTCGGGTGCAAAGCGGTTGAAAACAAAGTCGCGGTCCTTCACGACCGAGTGACAGGCAAAACAGGCGTGTTGATCAGCCGTGCTGTAGGACTTGCCCGGATCGAACTGGGCGTAGCCCCAGCCCCCCGTCGACGCATATTTCGTCGCGTCCTTGACCATGAGTTGGACGCCGTTCTTCGGATGTCCGGCGACATGCGACTGGGATTGGCCAAACGCTTGTGCGCTCTCCCCAAGTTCGTCATAACTCCATGCGAGGCGCGCGATGACCGCTCCATCCGGCAACGGATATCTGCCTTTCCGCAACGCCTCAATCGCCGCTTCGTTGCCCAGGATCGCGCGTAGATCGTCGATTCTGCCCTCCTCTCTCGCCACGGAGATCAATGTCCAGTCGCGGTATCCGGCCGGAAGCGCGATGTCATGCGAGGCGTTCGTTGCGCCCGCATCCGTGGCTGCCTGAACCATGCAGGCGCCTCCGCCGGCCAGCGCAGCGGTCGCCACCAGCATCAAAGCCGTTTGTCTCATGATTGGTGTTGCCGTCCGTAGTAACTGCTAATCGTGTCCATAGACTACGCTAATGTAAGATTTCGGTTTTCTCCCACGAATAAAGGCATATCAGCAGTTCTGCACGTCTTTTTGTGCGTTGCGTTTCGGCAACGCATGGACGCGCGGATGTCCGTTTATTTTGCTAACGCGTTCGTCCTGTCCTTTAATTGCGCTAACGCGTCTGACGAAGCTCAACAAGGAGCGGCAAATGGCGGTTTCGGAGGAAGCGGCTAATCGCGCTGCGGAAGTAGCAGACATTCTCCGGCCGCTGGGGCGTGGACCACTCTCGAAAAAGCTTGCATTAGTAGCCGCGAAACTGCTGGGCGTTCATTGGACAACGGTTTATCGATTGCGGCGGAAGTTTCTCGCAAACCCGGTTGCGAGTGCTGTCATCCCGAAGCGCAGCGGTCCTTCAGAGGGGAAGCGTCGGTTGGCAGGTGCAGTTGACACTGTGATCGACGAAGCAGTCCACGTCTGGCTGCCTGCTCAAAGACAGTTGGCGCATCCCGCAACCGATCTTGTATTGGAGATTCGGCGTCGATGCGAACTCGCCGGGCTGCAACCACCAAGCCGGACCACGATTGGCCGACGGTGGGCGCAGCATCGCGAGGTCGATGCTCTGAAGCGTGCGGCGCTCCCAGACGCGATGATTCCTCCAGGCTCGCTTGTCGCAAAGTATCCTCTGGAAATCGTTCAGGTCGACCATACACAAGCAGATGTGTTTCTGGTGAGCGAATACGACAGACGTGTGATCGGCCGCCCCTGGCTAACTATCGCTCTGGACGTGGCGACCAGATGCGTGTTGAGTTTTTACGTCAGCATGGACCGTCCGGGAGCGGCTACCGTTGGATTGCTGCTGACCAGAGCGGCCCTTTCCAAGGCTCCCTGGCTTGCCAAGATCGAGGCGGACGCAGATTGGCCGATGCGGGGAATTCCGCGAGTTCTCCATCTCGATAATGCTGCCGAGTTCAAGAGCAGGGCTCTTCGTAGTGGATGTAGGGAATTCGGCATCCACCTCATGTACCGTCCGGTCGGGCGTCCTCATTTCGGCGGTCACATTGAGCGGTTCAACCGCACGCTGATGGAGCGCGTCCGAGGCCTGCCAGGAGCCACGGGTTCTTCCCCCAAAGGCCGAAAGGCACGGCGGTCCGAAAAGACAGCGTCGTTGACGCTTCGAGAATTCGAGCAATGGCTCGCAATTGAGATCGCCAGACGCTACCACCACGTTCCGCATCGTGGGCTGCTTGGGGCAACCCCGGCTGACACATGGCAGATGCTTGCGCGCAATCCTGATTCGCGGCAGCTGCCCGCCGCGAACGACGCTGAACTCAGCTTTCTGATCCGGTTTTTGCCTGTTGCGCACAGGACTGTCCAGGATAACGGACTTACGTTGTTTCACATTCGTTACTGGCATCCCATATTCGTCGCGTGGCGACAGACCGGACGAAGCGTCACGGTTCGATACCATCCTGAGGATCTTTCGCGTGTTTTTGTGACGGCAGGACGCGGCGAATACCTGGAAGTCCGGTACGCGGACTTGCGGCGACCGGCCATTTCTCTTTTCGAACACCGGGCTGCGTTGCAAGCGATTCGGTCAGAAGGGCAGAGAGCTGTGTCGGAGGCCCTGATTTTCAGGACGATAGAAGAGCAGCGGCGCATCATTGTCAAAGCCAGGCAGGCTACGGCCCGTGCACGTCGTCGGTCACGAAAAAATAGGCCGCCATTGGGTGAGTTGCTCGACCGAATTTTGCCGTTCACGCGTGCGACAACTGAGGAGGCTGAAACGGTCGACTATGCTGCGCCAGTTCAGGCTTTCAACGTCGAGGAATGGTGAGGTGCCACATGAAGGATGGGACGCTTGCGCATTTGCTACCGGTCGCCAGAAAGCAGGCTGAGCTTGGGAGGGACGAACGAATTCTCGGACTTTTGCGCGACCGCTGGATTGATTATCCTCGCGCGACGCAAGCTCTGCAGCAACTTGAGCGCCTATTTGAAACGCCACGCCGCGACCGGATGCCATGCCTGTTGCTGCACGGAGATTCAAATATTGGCAAGACGAAAATCATGGCCAAATTCCGGCGTGCGCATCCCAGCGAATTTGACGAACGAAGCGGTGTCGAACATTGTCCGGTCGTCGCGATGCAGATGCCACCCACCCCCGACCAGCATCGATTCTATTCGGGTCTATTGTTCGAGCTGGGCGCCCCCCACAATGCGGCTGCCGGCCTGGCATCCCTCGAACGATTAGCTCGCGAGATTCTAAAACGAATGTCGCCGCGAATGCTGGTCGTCGATGAGGTGCACCACCTACTCGCGGGCTCGTATCGCGAGCAGCGGGCATCGCTGAACCTCCTCAAGTTCCTCGCCAACGACCTTCAGATCAGTATGGTTCTGGTTGGCACTCGTGACGCGGTGCTGGCGCTTCAAACGGATACCCAAATGATAAGTCGTTATAGGCCGTTCGAAATCCCCCGGTGGCGGGAGAGCGACGGGTTGCGGCGGCTTCTCGCGGCATTCGAACGGGTGCTACCGCTTCGCAAGCCATCGGATCTGGCGCGACGCGAGATCGTACAGTTTGTTCTGAGCGCGACCGACGGACTGACCGGCGAGATATCCGCGTTACTAAACGACGCCGCCGAGCTGTCGATTCGCAACGGCGACGAATTCATTGGCATCGCGCATCTTGAGCAAGTCAGCCGAGTCGCAACCTAGCGTTGCTCCATGGCCGATCGCTCCCAGGCCTTTCTATGAAGAAGCCTTTGGTTGCTGGCTGGGCCGTATCGCAGCACGATATCAGCTGAGCCTTGGGATGCTCTGGGAAATGAGCGCGAGCGAGCCGCTGCCTGCGCTAGGTACTGCTGGATGGATTCTCTTCCCTGCAGTTTCACACTCCGCGCTGCGACGATTCGCATCGCTGGCTCGCCTTGAAGAGGATAGGTTGAGACACATCCAGACGCCTTCGGCGTGGCTCAGCGATCGGCGCTACATGCCGTACTGCTTTAGATGCCTGGTGCTGAATGACGCAGACGTATCGGCACCTCGCTGGAAGCGCGAATGGCTGGAACCGACAGTAGAGTTCTGCACGGTGCATCACACGCTTCTGGAAACAGTTCCCGCCTCTGTATTTCGGACCTCGGGTCACTTTGATGCCGCACTGCGAGCGATCAGCCGTTATCGCGAGATGCGTAAGTTCAAAGACACCCACCGGTTGCGTTAGCGGAATTAACGGACACGATTAGCGCTTCAACGGACATCATTAGCAGAATCTGCGAACTTCAACATCAAGCGCGCGCGAGGCCATGGTGCCCGACGCGAAGGTCTTCAGAAATGGCAGACAGTTTGGCGCCTGGCTGGGCCTGACGCCGCGACAGCACAGCTCGGGCGGCAGGACCCGGCTGGGGCATTTCAGCCTGCGTGGAGACGTCTATCCGCGCACACTGCCCGTTCAGGGCGCCCGAAGCACATTGCAGTCGGCGTTGCATGCCGACCACACGCACGCAAGCCGGCTGCAACGGTGGATCGGGCAGCTTCACGAACTCAAGGGCTATCACAAGACGCTGATTGCAATTGCCAACAAGCATGCCCGAATGCTGTGGGCGATGCTTGCAAAGAACGAACGCTACGACGCCGATGCGTGGCAACGCCATCCCATGTATCCGCCGCTAGCACCCGCAGCAGCATGACCCGATTGTCTTGAAACTCAACTACTGCTCGACGCGATAGCAAGACAAGGTCGGACCGAACGGGAGAAAAACCCGCCGATTCAGTTGGCGAGTCATCACCGCACGCGGTGCATCGCTGAGTGTCTGTTCGCCGGTTTTCAAATAGGGTTCTCCTGGGCGGCTCATATCGTGGCCCGCCCGATACGTCTCGGGCAACAAGGCCGTTTGCAAAGACGCAGTCCCTGGTATTGCTTCGACGCGATAGCAGCAGCCGACTTGTAGAAAATGAAATGACTACCCCAACCGGCCCACCTGCATGTGCGCGTCACATGTCCGCAAGCGTCGAAAAAGATCGAACCCCGATCTTGACTCTAGGGGGAAGTCCTTGCAAACAGAATCGGCCAGGAACGGTCCATCGCAATCGATTTGCGGTCGGCCGCTCTCGCGAGGCAAGCCGCCTTTCGACACGGCAACCTACCGATGCGCGGAAACTGTAAATTGAAATGTCAGCCCCGAGCCAATATTGCGAGACGCCCACACCCGCCCTCCGTGAGCTTCGATGATCGAACGACAGATGGAGAGTCCCATACCCATACCATCTGGCTTCGTCGTGTAAAATGCGGCGAAAAGCCGGTCCAGCCCCTGTGGCTCCGTGCCGATGCCGACGTCCTGTACGGCCACGAGCACCTGGTCGGAGCCGCGCTGATCGGTTCGGATGGTTAGCACACGCGCGCGATCGGTGACTGTCGCCATGGCTTGGACACCATTGATTGCAAGGTTGATGATCACTTGCTGCAGCTGGACCCGGTCGCCACGCACCAGGGGCAATCCCGCCGCAAGTTGCAGTTGCACTGTTACCCCATGTCGGAGCGCCTCCGGCTTTACAAGCGCGACCGCCTCGTCGATGACCTCGTTGATGTCGAGTGGAATCAGCTCCGGATCTGCCCTCCTGGCAAGATCGCGAACGCTCCGGATCATTTCGCTCGCCCGATTGGCTTCTTCGACAATGTGAGTCATGCAGGCGCGCGCCTCATCTAGTTCCGGAACTTCACGAGTCAGCCAGCGCAAGCCAGCTGCGGCGATAGTGGCAATGGAAGCGAGGGGCTGATTCACTTCATGCGCAATCGAGGCACTCATCTGCCCAAGGGCTGTTACACGAGCAACGCGGGCAAGTTCCGCCTGTGCCGTGTACAACGCCTCTTGCGCTTCCCTGGTTGCCGTGACGTCCATCAGTGCACCAACGAGTTCCTCTTCGCCCGATTCGTATTCCACGCGATGGGTCCGGACAATCAGGTGCTTGATCGCTCCATTCGGCATCAGAAGACGGTGTTCGTAGTCGTCGGATGGCTGGCCACGTGCCGCACGATTAATTTCATGCAGTACAAGGTCTCGGTCATCCGGGTGAACACATTGCAGGATGAGGTCGATCGTCGGCTTGACCGTTTCGTCCACTCCAAATATCCGATATGTCTCCTTCGACCAGACAATGTTGCCGCTGGCTATCCTCCAGCCAAAGCTCCCCGTATGACTCAGCCGTTGCGCATCAGCCAGATAGGCCTCACTCCGCCGCAATGCGCTTTCGGCACCTCTTCGCGCGACGTTCAGCCACACCACAAACAGGGCTGCCACGGCAAGCAGGACGATGCGCGACAAGTCCGCAGGCACAATCTCGAACGAATCGACCGGCGGGACAAAATGATAAGTGAAAGCCGCAACGGACAGCACGGTCGCGAGCAAACCCGGGCCGAGGCCACCGAACCAGGCACTAAACATGACCGCGCAAAGAGACAGCGATACGAACGGACTACTCTGCGTGTGCGGTTCTAATAGCAGCGCGGCGATGAGTGCCAGAGCAACCGACAGAATTGCAACCGCATAGTTAGCAAAAGCGGACCGTCTGGTCCACTGTAGAGGACTAGATCTGGACATACCTCCTGCCTCCACATATCAGTAATGTCTCGCACAATCTGGCTGCATGAGGCATTCGGATCGACATCCTCAGGACCGCGGCCGTCTCTTCCGGGAAGTGCGCAATGCAGATGCTGTCGACGACGGCCTCGATCTCCTCGCCCTCGTACGGGAAACCGCAGTCGCGCAACGCCGCGGTGACCGTCCGGCTCGGCGGGGCGAAGCGCACGGTCCTTGCTCACTGATCGTCGCGGCACAGGCCAACGTGCGGTCGGCAGAAATGCCGAGATCCCCCAGCGCGTTTGCATTCCAGCGTAATGCTCGAACCAACTCTCAATGCATGTGCCGGCGTGGCACTCTCTCGGCGAAGAATGCCGTTGATCCGGGTTCGGTCGCAATTTTCCTGCGGGCAACGAGCCCCGGTAGACTTTTCGTAACCGCCTCCGACATCGTCTGCTGCCCATTTTCCGCCGGCTGAACGCCAATCAACGCGCTCGTTGTCGCCATCAAAGTCTGGACATTCTTTAGCATTACTGACGCGAGGAGACCGCCATTTTCTGCAGTGATCTCTTCGATGCGCCGGCAACAAGCAAAAGTCTTCGCCAGTGCGGCGTGCAGCTCCTCCGACTGGAGAGCAATCGCTTCACGAACCGACTGCGAATAGGCCAGAGCCTCTGCCGAAACCCTTCGTTCGCCGAGCGACGTCCTAACGGCTACTGAATTCAGACTTGCCACTTTCTCGAGCTCAGCGACGGCGCCGACCATCCAGTCGTAGACTTTCAGCCTGCCGGAGCTGCCGGGGCGGAGCTGACGATATTTGAGAGTAGTGACATTCATGGAACGCTCCGGAAAGGAGGACGCAGGCCTACGCCCGCGTGGCGGAAGCAGCCGTCAACGGGTCACCGATGGCTGGATGCTGGATTGGTGGGAGCGCAGCGTCGCGTGGAGCCGGCTTGCAGGCGATCTCCAAAGTGGCGTACGCAACGGACGTTCCCGAGGTGCCATCGGTATCGTGGTAGGTGAATGCAGACGCCGACAACCGCGAAAGCATCGGCCGTAACATTTCATGCAAATCTACGGCTTTGAGGGGGAGCTCCCGCGATGGTTTCAAGGGGCGGGTGAGGGGCGACCCAGGCGGGCCATCATTCCATCATTCGGCCCGGTGATCCTGACAGCGCCTTGAGCGAACGTTCCCCAAGGGGGTAACGGACGCATGCGCACGCGGGGGTCACTGTCGCCGAACAATGGTCGGTATGCGCACGCCGAACACCGGCGGGAACACCGGTACACCGCTCACCCGCATGCTGCAGAATGATCCGCGCGCGAAGGTGTCAACGAAACGCGAGATGTATTCAGAGGACGTGTCGCGTGTCCAGTCATTACGCCTTGTCATGACGGGCGAGCATGCACAATGTGTAAATTTTCAGTTCTCCGTCTCCATTGGCTCTCGGGACTCGGGCATCGCCCGGTCGCGCCCCGGCTCCCTTTATCAAACCAGATTAGACCCGGCCGAACGGTTCTGCGTGCCGGAGTCAAGCACGGCACCATACGCCATCAATCAGCCCGGCCCTTCATTCCGATAGCACCGGCCTCGAACGGTGCGACACCTCCGATGTTTTCGTCCACACGCATATTGACGCCGCGTTGAGCACGCTTGCAAACACACGGCATACCTCCCGATCAGTTCAGGCTTCGTCATTGGCATGCTTCGATTACTGCTCGGCGCAGTGACAGGCTGTACCACCCACCGAAGGCTCTGTTCAGCCTGAAGTCCGCGGAAGCCACCTCATGGAGCCGCGAACACCGCTGCAACGCGAACTCACCGGCCGACACGACTGTCTAGGCGCGGGACGTCGCCGCGCTGACCAATATCCGCACAAGGGGATGTTTGAAGGCCGCCGCAGTGACAGACAGCCATACGGTATGGCGTTTTGATCTGCGCCCCGAGATGGCACCTTCCGAACTTATGCTGGACGAACGCCTGTGCCGGCAGGCTACCGGCGTCGAATTCGACGGCTACATGCGGAAAGGGCGGCCATCCAGCCAGCTGGTCGCGTTAGTGACGTCGCTCACGCGGTGACGGTCCCTCCTGCTGCCGGGGAAGGCGTACCGTGAACACGGTTTCGGGCCCCGCCGAGTGGGCGTCAACGGTGCCGCCGTGCGCGGCGGCGATCGCCCGCGAAATGAACAGGCCGAGCCCCAGACTGCCGTCGTGCCGCTGTGGCGCATCGGGGCCGCGCTCGAGCGGGTCAAATATCCTCTGCAGCGTCGCTGGCTCGACCGTAGGCCCTGCATTTCTTACCTCGAACTGGACGTCCGTCTCGTCGCCTGTCAGCACCACCCGCACCGGCGTGTCGGACGCGCCATACTTGATCGCGTTCAGGACAAGGTTGCCGAGCAGCTGCTGCAGGCGCGGGCCGTCCCAGATACCCTGAAAGCCGCCGCCGGATGCCTCCAAAACGATCCGGCGGTCCGGATGCACGGCGCGCAACTGGTCTAGCTCGTCGGCGAAAATTTCTGCGAGGTCGATACGGGCCGGCGTTATGTCTATTCCCACGCCCAGTCGGGTCCGGCTGAAATCACACAGATCGTCAAGCAGTGCCTGCATGCGGGCACCGGTGCGGATCAAACGGCCTGCCGCATCCGACACGCTGTCACCCGCATTTAGCCTCGCCAGGTACAAAGCCGTCGCCTGAATGGTTTGCAGCGGGCTGCGCATGTCGTGGCCCAGCATCCCCAGGAACAGGTTGCGGGCCTGCTCGACCTGCTCACTGAAAGAACCGACCGATTCGGCAAGTGCCTGGTCCATCACTTCATTGAAACGGATGATGTCATGCGGATGGGGCACTTCGGGCCGGCAGTCATCCATCCACAACCCGAGCACGCTGGCGCGCAGCGCACGGTATTCGGCGACGAGCTGGTTGATGTTGAACCCTCCTTGAGCACGCAGAATTGCGTGCGTCTGCGCAGCAGTCTGCGGGGCATCAGTCGGTCTGGATGCCGGTCCCATGGAAGTATGCAGTTGTGCTTCGCGCGTCTGCAACGTCAACAGATCGGCGGCGACCGCTTCCAGTAGCGGTTGTGCATGGTCGCGCAAAGCCAGCGAATTCATCTTTCTCGCCGCTGGCAGCAGCGTGGCAGCAAACGCCTCCCATCTGGCCAAAATGGCATCCATGTCGCGCAGGATAAAATCCGCCAGTCGCATGCCAGTCCCTTATATAAAAGCGGAAAGCCGCCAGTTCAGCTTATGTCACCATGCATTTTACTCGCCACTGGGGCACGACGCCACGCCTTACGCCAGCGGTGACTCGCAACTCCGGAAGAAGTGGAACGCGATCGCCTCTTCGACACGGCCCATCCTCGATATCAGGTTAGGCCTAGCACAACTGTCGTATGCCGATTATCGCGCGCGTAAATCTGCCGACGAACTAATCGGTAAGATTGGTCGGTCGAACCCTGCTACAAGGCGAGCGTCATGCGCACACGCACGGCGCATACGGCGGCTCCATCGATCGACCAGCCAGTCGACATTATCAACGCCACGAGTCATGAGCTGATCGCGCAGAGTGGTGAACTTCCGGCGCTCCCGACGCTGGGACCGAATCACAAGCAGGTCAATGTGACACCCAGACGCGGCTGTTCCGGCGTGTTGCCGAGCGGGCTCACCGTCGAGCAGAGGCGTGCTCTTGATCGCCCTCCTTGCCCGCGATCTGGCGAGCCGCCAGACCGGCTACAACCGGATAAAGCGCCACGCGAAACGCCCGTCGCGCCAGCATCTCGATCTGCTGATCGACCGGATCACCTGTCTCGATGAACCGGCGACTTTCTAAATGCCATCGCTGGCATTCCTGCGTCGAAACTGCGGTCGCTGGCGACCCGGGCCGTCAGCCTGGACGCGGAAAATGTGACAAAGGACACCATCCCTGAGAAGCGCTACACGCTGATTGTGGCATTGCTGAACCGGCACGCGGTGCGCGCCCGCCACGATCTGGCGGACACGTTCGTGCGCCGCATGGCAGCTAGTCACAATCGGGCGAACGAAGAACTGGAGGTAGTCCAGCGCTCGCAGCGCACGCAGGCGGATGTCCTCGTTGTCCTGCCTGAGGGCGTGGTCGAAATCCTCGTCGACCAGTCCGACAAGACCACCATCGCGAATCGATCTGCAAATGGCTCGCGCCCAAGAGCACCTCAAACCGTTTCGCGAGAGTTGCGCCGCAGTGCGCGGAGTTAGCGGCGGCAATTATCACGAATGAACGCGTCACAAGACAGAAGCGGCTTTCCTGCTGACCTGCACCAGCCAGGACAAATCCACAAATCGATCTGTTCCGCTGTGGTATCGCTCCTGCCTTCGACGCGTATGCATGTGTCAATTCGTGGGCCCGTCACTGCCCGCGGCAGACGCATCGGGGAGTTGGGCCGTACTGGATTCGAACCAGTGACCAACGGATTAAAAGTCCGCTGCTCTACCTGCTGAGCTAACGACCCGAGCGACTCCCATTCATGTGCCTCGCGAGCGTCATGCCCCAGATGCTAGCCAATATCGATCGTGCGGCTCGCGGATCGCTGCTGTTCCTGTTTCGCCACGGTCAACGTAAGCACGCCCCTGTCAAACTTTGCGAGAGCGTGGTCGGGATCAGCATTTTCCGGCATCGGGATCGTGCGCGTGAAGGTTCCATATGCGCGCTCAAGCCGATAGCAGCCATCCTCCTCGCTGTGCACATCCTGCCTTTTCTCGCCGTGCAATACCAACGCGCCGTCCTCGACGCTGACAGTCACATCCTCCCGCTCCATGCCTGGCAGCTCGACGGTCACGCGCAGTACCTTCCCCTCGTCCACTACGTCGATGCGCGGCTGGAAACGCGATGAACTGAAGTCGCCAAACCATCGTTCGAGCGCGCCGCGCGCTGCGAACGGATCATGAAAGAAATCTTCCATCCCACGCCACGGATCACGGGAGAAAAGTCGCGGAATGTCAGGCCACGGAACGCGTGACGACTCGCTGCCAGGCCCGCTCTGCGCGCTGTCCGTGTCCTGCCTGCGTGCTGAACCGCGGAGAAATTTGAAAGGGTTCCACTTTTTCAGGTCGGGGTTCATCGTATGCTCCTCGATGGTCTGACAGGAGAGCCGGATGTCCGTCATCGGGCTTTCACCGCAACGTTTCTGCTGCGTTCCCGGACTGGCCCGGGCGGCCACCGTTTCCTGGCTTCGGCGCTCGCGCATACACCGTTTGCAGTCAGCGTGACGGCGTGCGGCGGGGCATTGCACCCGGCCTCAGCGGCCAGTCCCGCGCTGAGTGACCCGCGGCGGATGCCACTGGACCAGCAGCCGGGCATCGCGCCCGGTTCTGGTCAGCACGACAGATCAATCAGGGACGGGCAGGCCGCCTACGAACCGGGCATGTCCACAGGGCGCCATGTCCCGATCGTGTATTCGCGCTCCAGACGTTCTGCATCCGCGCGGCCACGAACCGGGCCGTGGCGACCTGCGGCCGCCACCGGTTTTCCTCCTGTCGTCGTTGCGGCTCTGCCGGGCTCAGTTCGTTTGCACTTCGATCCGGCGCGGGCGTGCTTCGTCGCGACGCGGAATGGTCAGCTTCAGCACGCCGTCCTGGAGGTTTGCATCGATCTTCGATGTGTCGAAGTCCGGGCTCAGCGAGAACGCGCGCGCGAAATGCGGTTCACGGATCTCGGCGTGCTGCAGCCGCAGACCGGCGGGCGTCGGCACAACGGCTTCGGCCTCGATATAAAGATTGCCGTCGTGCACCTTCACGTCGAGTTTGTCCCTGGTGACGCCTGGCAGGTCCGCCCACAGCGTGATGCCCTGGCTGTCCTCGAACACGTCGACGGCCGGTGTGAGCGTCATCCGCCGTGCCGGCTGCTCACCCTCGCGTCGTGCTACCGGTTTCTGGTCGCGTTCCGCGACCTGGGTCCTGTCGTTCATGGCTTGCTCCTTGAATGACTGACATTACTGCACGGGTTACTGGACAGTGATGGCCCGCGGCTTCGATGCTTCGCGCTTGCCGACGGTAATCGACAGGCAGCCGTTGGTGTAATGCGCCTGCACCTTGTCGGGGTCCGCATTCTGTGGCAGTTCGATCACGCGCCGGAAACTGCCGGTGAAGCGCTCCTGCGCATAGGTGCGGGTGTCGCCGCGGGTTTGGTCATCGCTCCCGGCCTGGGCGGCCTTGCGCTCACCGCTGATGGTCAGCAGGCCCTTGTCGATCGACAGGTCGAGATCGGCCAGCTTGAGACCGGGCGCGAACGCGACGATTTCGATCGAGTCGTCGGTCGTACCGATATTGACCTGCGGGAAGGCCCCGAAACGGCCCGAGCGGATGCTGGACGGAAAACCGCCGAACAGGCTGTCCATCTGCCGCTGCAGACGGTCAAACTCACTGAACAGGTCGGTTCCGGAAAAGAGATCACTCATCGTATCCTCCTTCGATGCAGCGAGGAGGCGAACGGGCCTACGCGCTCCAGTCCGCCTGCCAGGCCGCTGGCAAACAAATCGAAACACGCAGCGCACCGGATGGGACCGGCACGTCTGCCTGAGCGATATCCAAGATAGGACCTCTGGCGAAAATTTCAAGGGATGGTGATGGAATTCCGGTCTTGAAAATCGCCTGCCAGATCCTATTATCGCGGTGCATTGCGACGACAACAGGATGACACCATGGAATTCGATTCGGACTGGCTCACGCTTGGCAGACACCGCGTCCGGCTGCGCTCGAGCCGAGGCTTTCCGACAGAGTTGATGCGTAGCGTGGCGGAGGTCGTACGGCTCGCGATCGACAATAACATGAGTGCCCGCGCGCGGCTGGTCGAGATCGTCTTCCAGCACGAACAGGCCTACGATATCGCGGTGGGCACGACGCTTACCGAAGACCGCGTTTGTGCGCCGCAACTGGAAGCGGCGATCGCGGTGGTGCTCGGCCTGCTGCCGCAACAGGTAAACATCACGGTCACAACCGTGAGCCAGGACGAAGTTGACCTGCATTTCGGGGTCTATGAACGCATGCTCGCCGAGAAGCTCGGCGTGGTGCCACCGATCCAGTGATCGTCGGGTGACCGCTTCAATCCCGAGATAGGGCACAGCGACGGGCAACCCGAAGGCCTGCCGCGTGCCCGTTCGGAGCGACCCGGATCATCGACCGGGACGGGGACGGGAGAGCGAACAGGGAGCCTCATGATGAAAGACCTGTCAGGCGCACGGGTCGCGCCAGCCGCACTGATTGCCGGTTCATGCCTGCCATGGCGGTACCTTCCGGGCCCCCCTGAAAACGTTGCCCCTGCAGCAGGACATCTGGATCGGCGGCACGATACAGCAAGGCAACGGACAATACGCGCCGGGTGACTACACCACCCTGCTGCTGGACCGCCCGGCGGCCTCGCCTTGCGACCAGAAGGTCGTGACCGACATCCTGCTCGGCAACGTCGGCGCCACGGACCCGAAACTCCTGCTACCTTATCTGGGACAGCATGTCGCCGTCAGGGGACGCGTCATCGGTCCGGATTCCGGAATCCGCTTTACACCGACGCCGGACTTCGTGTTTCCGGCCTACTGACGGCGGCAGCCGCGGGACGGCCAGACCGGTCACCGGAGGTGGGATGTGACGGGCGTTCCGCGCCGCGTCAGCCCGCGCCGACCTGACGCAAGGCCGGTGGCTTTGCTGCCTGGGCGAGTGCGCTATAGATATTCAGGTAGTGCTGCGCCATGGTCATCGAGGTAAAGCGGCGCAGGAAAGCCGCACGAATTTCTGTGCGGGAAAGCGCGTCGAGCCGCGTCACGGCGTCGACGGCTCCTGGCACATCATCGACAATGTAGCCCGTCACCCCGTGGGCAATCACCTCCGGCACTGAGCCCCGGTTGAACGCAATCACGGGCGTGCCACAGGCCATTGCTTCGATCATCACCAGGCCGAACGGCTCGGACCAGTCGATGGGGAACAGTAGCGCCCGCGCGCCCGAGAGAAATCCGGCTTTCTGCGCGTCATTGATCTCGCCGATGAATTCGACATGCGGGCGAGACAGCAGCGGCTGGATCACGGTCGCAAAGTAGGCTTCATCGGCCCGGTCCACCTTCGCGGCAATCTTCAGGGGCAGACCGGTGCCCGCAGCGATCTCGATGGCGAGGTCGACGCGTTTTTCGGCACAGATCCGGCCGAGGAAAGCCAGATATGCAGGTTGCGTTGGCACTTGCGGCGTCAGCAGATCCTCCGGCAGGCCGTGATAGATCGTGTCGAGCCAGTTCGCGTCGGGCAACGGCATCCGCTGCGAATTGGAAATCGACACGACGGGCGCCTGCGGGAACATGTCGAACACCGGTTGCAGTTCCGGCAGATCGAGCCGACCGTGCAGGGTGGTCAAGAACGGCACGCCGAGGTGTGAAAACGTCGGAAACGGCAGACAGCTCAGATGGAAGTGCAGGACGTCAAACGTATGGGCCACACGCCGGACCTTCTCGAGCAACACCAGGTGCGGGGCGAACGGGTCGCCAATTCCCGGATCGAGCCGCAGCGAGTGCGGCCATGCCGGCTCGAGGCGCGCGCCTGTCTGCGAATCCCCGCTTGCGAACAGCGTCACATCGTGTCCGAGGCCGACGAGCGCCTCGGTGAGATAGGACACCACGCGCTCCGTACCACCATACAGCTTTGGCGGAACCGCTTCGTGCAACGGGGCGATCTGCGCGATACGCATCAGGCGTTCTCCATTCAGACGCTTCGCGCAGACCGGCTGCTAACTGAAGCGCGGCGCAACCACGCCCCAGACAGGTTTTCTGGTCGTGTCCCTGACTGCTTCCCTGACGTCGCCGGCCTTCTTGCGTGTTTCACCGGCCGCCTGCTGGACCTCTCCCCTGACTTCCTGATTGCGGTCGCCCGTAGCGCGGCCGATGGTCTCATTCACCTTGCCTTTGACCTTCTGCGCCACACCCTCTACCTGATCCCTGTTCATGGCCGGCCTCCACTGCAGAACCGGTTCGTCGATGGATTCGGCCGTCCGTCGCCGGGCAGGCTCAGGGTTCGAGCAAACTGCGTTCCTGACTGTCCCGGTGCCGAAGCGCGCCCTGTCGGTGGCGCAATGAGCAAACAGCGATTGCCTTGTCGCTGCCATGAGGCGCCAGTATGGAATGATGGGAGCGCGGATACAGAGAAGATCGCTTTTGTCACGCCTAACGAACACAACTGCAGCCGCCTTGCTTCAGTGCATTACGTGTCAGATACAGGGCGAGGTTGATATGAAGTACGCAATCACCGTTTGCGCCGTTCTGCTCCTCACCGCGTCTGCCACGGACATGCCGTGGGCCCCGGGGACGGCGCAGCCGATCACTGCGAGCCCGGCCGATGTCGTCCAGGTGGCGTCCGGTTACTGGGCCTCCAAAGTCATCGGCTCGCCCGTCTACAACGAAAGCCGGGACGCGATCGGCACGATTAACGACCTGATTGTGAGTCCGAAGGATAACGTGACGTACGCGATCCTGTCGGTCGGCGGCTTTCCCGGCCTCGGTACCCATCTGATCGCGGTGCCCTTTGTCAGGCTGCAGGTCGCCGGCACAGAGATGCGTCTGCCAGGCGCGACCCGGGATTCCCTGAAGGCGTTACCGGAATTCAGATACGCCTCGCCCTGATCGCGC
The DNA here is from genome assembly GCF_031585635.1 of Paraburkholderia sp. FT54. Classification (NCBI taxonomy): domain Bacteria; kingdom Pseudomonadati; phylum Pseudomonadota; class Betaproteobacteria; order Burkholderiales; family Burkholderiaceae; genus Paraburkholderia; species Paraburkholderia sp. FT54. The sequence goes on from NZ_CP134198.1 coordinate 493,279, forward strand.
CCGTCGCGCTGCGCGACGTTGACCCGCATATGGCGGGACCTGAAGACCGGATGCGAGCGCGATCCGGGCCGCGGCATACCGCGTGGCGCTCAGATCTTCAGGCGTGTGACCTTGGTGCCTTCCAGTGAGACACCGGCCATCAGGCCGGCATTGGTCAGCACGAAGGCCTCGACCGGCGCGGTCGCGGTTGACGTATCGATATTGCCGTTCGCCCCGACCTTGACGACGGCGACCGTCGCGTCAACCCCCGCTGCCCAGCCTTCGCTGTTGCGGAACCGGTCCAGCGCATCCTGCGTCATGAACAGGAAAATGATCGCCTTGGACTGCGCGCCGATCTGCAGCCCAAACGAGCCGCCGGCCGTGCTGTAGTAGCCCGCCGTCTGGTCGCCGACGCGCAATGCACCTTCGCCGTACTGGCCGCCAATCCAGAAGCCGGCCTGGATTACCGACGGGAAGACCAGCACCCCGCGGGCTTTCGCGACGAGTTCTCGCGACCCATTGGCCGTGGAATACAGGCGCGCCAGCGTTGAATCGACATCGGCATTGATGGACTGACGTTTCCCAGCGTTTCCAGCGCTACTGGACGCAGACTTCTGGGAGGTCGTCGTGCACCCTGCAAGCCCGAACGTGCCCGCAGCGAGCGCCGCACCGGTGGCCAGAATGAAGTGTCTCCTGCGCATGATTTTTCTCCCTGCTTCAAGATGTGGATGCAGTGCCGGTTTCAGGGCGTCTGCCGTACTTCAATACCTGGCCCGTCAGGCATCTCAACCGACGCAGCGCGCGTGGCGGGTTATCCGCGCGCCCCGCACAACCGTGTGACGGTTATGAGAAGAAGTTGCATCGGTAGCGGCTTCTGAAGGCAGACGTCCCATCCGTTGCCGTGCTTCTGCGGGAGCGGCGCAGACGTATGGACAAAAATCGGCGCCCGCGCCAGCTAGGGATCGGCCCGCATCTGGCGGCACAATTCCGCTCCATCCATCAGGGGCATCATCCAGTCGGTAATGACGAGATGCGGCACGCGTTGCCTCATAAGTTCAAGTGCCCGGCCCCATTCGCAGCGCACCGCACGGCGTGTCTTTCCCCACTCAGTATGAGACGCCACACGGGGAGGAGGTCAGGCTCATATCGACGAGCAGGAGTACATCCAGGACCACCTTCGCCTTATGCTTTCTGTCACCTCGTACTACCGCCGAGCAAAACGTGTTCCCGGCGGGAGCCCCTCACGGGAGGCATGACGCCCGGTGATTACGCCGGAGGTGCCCGGCAGCGGCGTCCTACGCCGAAGGAAAGACGTGACGTCACCCGCCAGGTGCTGCACTGCCAGTCTGACACGACCCGTAGCTCAGGTCCTCGTGGCGATGTTCACCACGGTTTCGCCGACCGCCCATCCGCTGTCACGGATGCCGATTGCCCGGGGATCATGTCTGCACGATGCACGACGGCAGCGCGAGATATCAGGAACCGCCTCACCCAGGTCGCCGGGATAAAAGCCCTTGCCCGATCGACATTCTGTCGATCCGTTGCGGGGTAGCAGATCGTTCCGCCCGGTTGAATAACTGCACCGGGCGTAAGTTGGGCAGGCTCGAGGCGCCGCTGCCGATGATATGGAAACCCGCTGCCTCTGACGCGATAAGGTGGTCGGGGCCAATGCGGCGTGGCACCGGCCGCCGTACGACTTCGGAGCATATGATGGCTCAGCGTGGCTTTCGCTCTACCTCAGGCAGATGGTCGCGACCAGCACGGAAAGCGTCCGATGGCGCAGACGTAATTGTGGAAAAATTCCTGCTCGTCCAGAAACGGAGGCAAGGTTCGCGCTCGAGGCCTTGCCGAGCGCGGCGGTCTGGAAACTCCTGGAAGATGGAACAACGGCAGATTCCAGCTGCGCGAGTGCTCCTCGCGGCAGGCGAGAAGCACTGACTGACGCGGGAACCGCTTCTCGGCCCCACTGCATCGCCGCGAATGCCTTAACGGCTATTTTTGTCCGCCCGTCCGCCTATCGTTGTCGTGTGCCCTTCGTCCATGGCGCGGGTCGCCTTCGGTCATATGTTTCAGAGTTCGGGCGTGACACTTGCTGCGATCACGAGTGGGTATGCGGGATCGACTGCCCCGGTCGTGCGGCGTTGTGGTTTGCCGCCCATCGAACCGATCCTCGGGAGACTCACATGGATCGGACCGAAGATACCGTCAATGCCGGCAGCGGCTATCCCTGCTTCGAGTCCCGGTTGCTGCGCGTGTCGCTCATACTGCTTGCGCTCGCGTGTGTGTCATGCGGCGGTGGCGGCGGCACGACAGTCGGTGCGGGAACAACCGGGGGAGGTGGCGCCGGAGGTGCAGGAAGTGCCGGTGGTGGCGCTGGAGGTTCTGGAGGCGGAGGCTCCGGTACCGGCAGCAGTTCCGGGCATGCCGCGGCATCGACCGACGTACTGACCTACCACAATGACATGGCGCGCACGGGCCAATACCTTGTTGAAACTTCCCTCACGCCGGCCAACGTCAACGCGTCAGGCTTCGGCAAGATCGCAGTTCTGCCAGCGGACGGCAAGGTCGATGCGCAGCCGCTGTACGTCAGCAACCTCAGCATCGGCGGGGTGGCCCACAATGTCGTCTATGTCGTCACGGAACATGGCAGTGTCTACGCGTTCGACGCAGACACCAGCGCGCAGCTATGGCAACGCTCGCTGCTCGGCGCCGGCGAAACGACGAGCGACGACCGGCACTGCGGTCAGATCACGCCGGAGATCGGCATTACCGCCACGCCCGTCATCGATCGGGCCCGCGGTGCGAACGGCGTGCTCTACGCGGTCGCCATGAGCAAGGATGCGGGCGGCGGGATCCACCAGCGGCTGCACGCGGTCGATCTTGCGACGGGCGCCGAGGTGCTGGGCGGCCCGACGGAGATCGCGGCGACCTATCCCGGCAGCGGCGTGAACAGCAGCAACGGCGTCACCGTTTTCGACCCGCAGCAGTACGCAGAGCGGCAGGCACTCGCTCTCGTCAATGGCAACGTCTATCTCGGCTGGACTTCGCACTGTGATCAAGGTACTTATGGCGGCTGGGTGATGGCCTACGACGCCCAGACGCTGACGCAGACGGGCGCACTGAGCCTGACGCCTAATGGCAGCGAAGGCTCTATCTGGATGAGCGGTGCCGGAATGGCGTCGGACGGCGCATCGCTCTACCTGCTCGACGCAAACGGCACCTTCGATCCGACGCTGAACCCGCAAGGCTTTCCGGCGAACGGCGACTATGGTAACGCGTTCCTCAGGCTGTCGATCTCGCCGCGGCTTGCGGTGGCCGACTACTTCGAGACCTTCGACACGATTGCCCAGTCCGCACAGGATGCGGACCTCGGTTCCGGTGGCGCACTGGTGCTGCCCGACCTGACCGATGCGAGCGGCACGATCCGCCATCTGGCGCTGGGTGCCGGCAAGGACTCGAAAATCTACGTGGTCAACCGCGATGCGATGGGCAAGTTCAACACCAGTGCGAACCTGATCTGGCAGGAAGTCGATGGCCAGTTGCCTGGGGGCGTCTTCGGCATGCCGGCGTTCTACAACAATGTCGTGTACTTCGGCGCGGTCGGCGACAATCTCAAGGCCTTTCCCCTGAGCGCGGCACGACTCGCGACGACGCCGTCGTCTCACAGCCCCGGCACGTTTCCCTATCCGGGCGCGACGCCGAGCATCTCGGCCAGCGGCGCGACGAACGGGATTGTGTGGGCGGCGGAGAACGGCACCACGGGCGGGCTGCATGCCTTCGATGCGGGCGATCTCGGTCGGGAGCTGTACGACAGTACCCGCTCCGGTGCGCGCGACGCGTTCGGCGCAGGCAACAAGTTCATCACGCCGATGATCGCGCACGGTCACGTGTATGTCGGCGCGACGAATGGCGTCGCGGTATTCGGACTGCTGCACTGAAACCGGAGGATTGCCGTCACGGGGGTTTGGGATCATGGCGCCCGTTGAGCCGTCCGGCTACACGCACCTGGCGGTGACCAGTGGCGAGAGCCTTGGAGCTTGATCGCCGGTCCGCGAACACGTGGGATGCCTGCTGCACTTTATGTACTGATGCCGCGCCCGAAGCGTCGCCATCCTGTCCTCCGCATCCAGAGCCATGGTGGACTTGTGGCCCCCCTTGCCGCCAGCGCCGTTCTTGCCTGTCGGCGCCGTCAGCGCTTCGGCCCAGCCCGTGCCGAGAAACGACGATTCCCGAGCTGCCCGCAGTGCGTGCAACGACGCACTGTGGCTGCATACATTGCACGCCGCGTTGTCGAGAGCAGCCGACAGCGTTAGGAGATGAAATGGCGGGCGGGAAGTGACATTCGCAGCAGGAACCAGACGCTGACGGCAACGCGGTTGCGCTCGTGAGAGCACCCACAGCACAGTGCGCGTTCACGAGTCGGTGTTTGCAACCGCTTCAAACCTTCCTGTCCGGAAGCTCGTCGCCAATTCTGCTAACCGGCCCGTCCGACGTTTGCGCCTACCCCAGGTGCGGGAAAAGAAAGTGCTTCGAAAACCTGCTCCCAGGGGGTGGTTCGTGTTGTCTTCGCAAGCAGGAGAGGCACGCGTGCCGGCCGACGGCTCGGGTATGCCGCTTGCGCACCGGCCGGAGCAGCCTTTTGGAAGGAGGTCAATCATGGGCTCAATTAATCCGCAAGGTGGGGTTCAAGGCGGAGCTAACATCGTCGGCGGAGGCCTGGGCGAAGGACCGGGGCCGGACATCATGGCGGCAGCAACACTTGATGGGAACAAGGTCATGTCCTCTGATGGCGAACACGTGGGAAAATTTCAGACATCATGCTTGACGTGAGGAACGGACGCATCGCCTACGCCGTACTTTCTGAAGGAGGTTTCCTCGGAATGGGGTCCAAGCTGCATGCCATCCCGTGGAGTGCGCTGACTCTCGATACTGACGAGAAGTGCTTCGTCGTCGACATTGCGGCGCAGCGCCTGAAGGACGACCCCGGCTTCGACAAGGACCACTGGCCGATGATGGCGGATGCGAAATGGGGAGAGTCGACGTATAGCTACTACCACCGGCAACCATACTGGTCCGCGACCAGAGATGTGGTGGAAAGTGACCCCGCCGTGCGGCCACGGGTGCTGGATTCTGACCCGGATCTCCCGCCGCGTCAGCACTGAACCACCCGCAGGTAAGCCGGCCCGCCCGGGCGGCTTACCCGTCGATTTCACGAGACGGAGACGCGGCGAGCACCGTACCCTCAAGGGAACGTATATCCCGCCGGGGAAAGCGGCTACGACGCGCACCCTGGAGGGTAACCGCGCTGGCGCGGCGCCTTAAGTGTGGACATCGTCAACTACGATGTCCGGTCGGACTTCCCAATTGTCGCGCACCAGTGGTTTTATATTCTTTATATTCGCGTCGTAAGAATCGGGAGCCACGTCGGGATTCGGACGCAAGAAACCACTTTGTCCGCGAGACGGCCGAGGTAGCGGAAGCGGAATCGACGCGTACAGGGACACCGGCTCGCGCTCGGCCAATGTCAGACCGAAAGGGGCCGCTTGCACTCGACAGCTGGATCTCGGCCTTTCACGCGAGGTCCTGACAACCGGCGTCGATGGATCGCAGCTCCTTGCCGGGACGGACCCTGGGTGCGGACAAGGTAAGTGCGAATTCCTGATCTGTCCGCAAAGGCGTTCCGGATCTGCCGTGCGCGCTTGACCTCCCCGCGTGCGAGAGCGTCAGTTGGCGTGCGTGTACCTGGCCCAGTGCGGGCCCGCGCGACGCAACTTTTCCGCGCGCACCGGGCCGTCCGCCCGATGACGTCCGCCGCTTTTGCAAAGAGTCGTCGTGTGATCTCCCGTCGCCGAGCCGCGAACAGGACAGCCCGGCGGGCATCAGCAGGGTACTACGTTCGATGAGATTGACGCGTCAGTTCAACGGCACACGCGCAGCACCGGCTATAAATGTTACCGGCGACGCCGGAATCCGTGGGGCGCGTCGCTTCCTGATGACACGCAAAACTGCATCAGAAGTCCTTCGAGAAAGCGCCTCAAGCAATTCAGCCGAACCTCTCGCAAAGAAAGGTTCGTGGCTTTTCTCAGTCTATCGACGTCTACTAGGACAGATCTCTGGCGACGAAGTCCAACGGGGGCCGTGGAACGAGGGGCGGATGGGCGCTTGTCGATAGCGAAAGCTGCTTTCGTTCCATCGGGCAAAGCTCTGGATACACCGACTAACACGGCAGTTCCCGGTCATCACCTCGTTCTGTTCTCGCTGTGAGAATCCCGATTTGTACACAAACTTTCACAGGCACCGCGTGCGACCTCGGGGTTCCTTGTGAGCCAGCGACATCAATCGTGCTCGTACAATAGTGAGCCATAACCGGAGCGTCCACGAAGAGACGGCACCGCGACGCGGAAAGGCGGGGCGCGGTGAAAAAATTCAGGCGTCCAGCGGAAAGCCCACGGTTCAGAACTTGAGCGCAAACTCCTGAACGATCGGCGGGGCATTTTCGGACACAAGGGGTAGGAACAGACAGCCGTCGCTGCGGCCTGGTAGCGGCCAGGCACGGCCTTTGCACCATCTCTGTCTCATACCCCTCTGCCGGTATGGGGCGGCAAACCATGCAGAGCCGGCTTCATCGGCAGGCCGGCTACTGGGAGGACCGCATGACTTACAAGCAGGGACCCGAAGTGATTGCCGGTGGCGCGTCGGCCGCTCGGTTCGACATGGTGTGCAGTGCTGTGCAACGGTTGACCGAGGCCAAATGCGCCGCTGTCATTGTGATCGGCGGCGAGTGCGGGTCCGGATATTCGATCGCGGGATCGTTTGACGCGCAGTTGCTGTTACCCGGCATTCTGCGAAAAATGGCCGATGTGCTCGAACGCGAACAGGCGTTACGTCGTCAATGAGCCGAGCGCTGGAACCGTTTCGCAGTACCTATGGGGCAGTCGTGGCCTTGACGAGACGTACCCGAAATTTCATGGTGGGCGCGTCTTTCTTTACTGGGCGATTTATTGGACCGCCCCAGAGGATAGATGTCGTGCTTCGCGCCAAGCGCGATGAAAGGCGGCAAAGCGTTTTTGCGCAAGGCCATCAGGCATCAGGGCCCGTCGCCGAAAACCTCCATAGCACGGATCGTGCAGGACGATCGCAATCTCAAGTCCAGAGCGAGCGCGATCCTCGATTTCAAATGTTTGGGGAACGCCGCAATCATCCTTGCGGGTATTGAGTTGATGCGGGCATTCGTAAAGGAAAATTTGGCCTAAACTGCTTGCGCCTCGAAGATGCCACCCCCCGCCTGGAATGCGGTCATCGTCCGTTCAATGAGGTGGCATCAGCTCGCCGGACTATCTATCTGCACCGGAGCGGTCATTGTCGCCGCCCCGCACCGACACGGTCCGCTCGCAGGAAATATTAGGCGACTATCCCCGTCAACGCAGGGCGGATTCCACACAGGCGTGCATATGCCCTGAATACGTACGCCCGGAATTCTGCAGTTGTCTTCATCAAGGCCCCAGTCACATGTGCAGGCGCATCATGGGCGCATTTTGCTGCCACGATTCTTCACACATCACTGGACCACAATGACCTTTTCTTGCAATTCGCGCAAAATCGACATGCTGGGTCCCGGTGCCGGAAAAAAAGCGGGACATGTCACCCGCGGTGCGCCAGCCCGTCAATTGCCGGAGCGTGCGCGCCGGATCACCGTTTCAACCAGCTCACTCATTTCCACGGAGCCGGGGAACCATTCGCCCCATTGCGCCGGATCGATCTGATCGCTCTCGCGGTACAAAGCAATAACAAACGGCCGCCCGGAACGTTCGCTCGAGGTGCTTAACGATTCGGTCTCAGGAACCGCATCGCGACCCCTCGACATGTTCGCCATCACCACGACCCGCGGGCGGGTAGACTTCGCGGCGCCGGGCGCTTCTGCCGGATCGACCATGCACATCACTGTCATGCCGCGCGACGTCAGCATGGACGCGAGCCGCGAGAGCGTCTTCGGCGTCGGTGGTTCAGACACTGTTCCCTGTGAGTATTGCCGGACCAGTGGCGACCGACCAGCTGATATGCCCCAACGTCGATGATCTGATGTCCGTTGTCGGCCAGAAGGTTAAGCGCGGCGGAAATAAATGCTTCGTCGCCGTTGTGATTGAGCCTGTGCATTGCGACGGTATAACGTTCAAAGCACTGGCGGGCCCAAGGCATCAGCACCTGGATGAAGCCTGCTGAAACAAGAAGGCACTCGCCCCCAAACCACCGCGGGTCGTTCAGGCGCTTTCCCGCCACGATCTCAAGATCGCCAACGACGCGCGCCGCTCCATACGCAAAGAACTCCTGGTCGGAGATGTCGAAGGCCCCCACACCGCTGCGGTAGCAGCGCCGCAATACCTCCTGATCAAGCAGTCGCAACGCGACCATATCCGTGTCGAGAAGCAGGACCAGCGTCCCGGCGCCTACGGATTTGCCGATCTGTTCCAGAAGATCGAGCTTGAAGTGGGCCGCATAGAAGCGGGTCGTCTTCGGCAGCGTCAACGATGGCGCCAGGTCGCGCAATTCCGGGCGCACCGACGCATCGACACTGGCGAGATAGCGCTGTATCTCGCGGCGTGCATTCGTGACGATCGTGAGGGTGGGCATCCCGGCGGCGAGCAGGCTCCGGTTTAACGTTATCGCCTGTTCGACGTAGCAGAAGGGGTCAACTCGGGTACAGTTAGGGCTTCCCTTGCCTTGCCTGTCGATATACACGATACACGAGTGCGCATGGCATCACGTTAATCTGCAGCAGGTCGTTCGCATTCGCAGAGCGAGCCGGGCTGGCGCCGATGCATGTGTCGAACATTGCTCGCCAGTCGTAGCGCGCCGTCTGAGCCATGCAGTTTCCCCTGTTGTCGCGCAAGTTGAGCGATGCATTCCGCTACGCTCTCTCAGGCAACGTGGTCGGTGGGGTAAAGTTTGTGACATTGACCTCGTGCGGCAAACGCTAAAAGCTAGTGTTTGCCAGACTATAAAACGCCTTCGGTCCGACCGCATTCAGGTTCAGGCAGCTTTTGCACGCGCTTCGTCCGCCAGCCGGCGGCGCCCTGACAGCGGGATCGGAAACGAACTGCGCAGAGCTTGCACGCGTATGAAGGAGAGTCGCTTAGGGACCGCGTCATGGCCTGGTTTGTCTGGATCGAGCCACTTCATCAACCGGAGCTGGACGCAAGCCCCGGTCGGCGCCGCATCAGATCAGGTCACTGCGATGACGATGGTTCTCCGCCGGAGCAGCCGTTCGCCAATACGATACAGTCGGCCATGACGATCCTTTTGCGTCCGCGACCGACGCCGGGAATGCGCTCGATCGTTGTACCGTGGCACGTTTGTGACGCGGCGACAGCCACCGACCGACGCGCGAACGCGAGCGTCGCTTGCGCGGCTTCCGCGTTCCGGCATTTCAGGCTCTGTCCGGACGCACGCGACTGCCGCGCTTCACCGCGCCTCAAAGTCGCAGATCCGGCGCCAGTATCCATCAGCCCGCCCTTCGGGCCGGCCTTCCTGATCCCACAGTTCATAGGCGCGCTCGCGCAGGCGCGGGTCAAGTGCGCGATGCCAGTATTCAGCTGCCCGCCCCTCGGGACACCCGTCCTGTTGCCAGAGAAAGTAGGCGCGTTCGCGCACGGTCTGCTCGAGGTCCGCCTTCGTTTCCGAACGGCCGGGCCGGTCGTCCCCGTACGGCGCCATCTGCCCGCCGCGATTGACGTGCATTCTGGCACTCAGGTTGCCAAGCTCGGCGTCAGGAACCAGGTGGCTGTGCGCGGCCGCCTCCAGCGCCTTTGCTTCGTACGCAGCGTCATTGGCCACGTCATCCGGTTCTCCGTGAGTAATGGGATACGTATGCAGGACCGTGCCGCTGCTGTCCAGCACGTCGACCAGTCGTTGCGTCATCACCTGTCCTCCATTCCGTTGGTCCCGCGCTCGCTGTCATCGTTCGCATGAATGGCGGTGAGGATCCCGAAGTTCAGCAGTCGACAGCTCTGCCGCATCCGTACACCGGCGACCGTTGCGTGTTTAGTCCCGTTCCACACTCCGGCGTTGCTCCCGGCAGGCTGCGGGCCCGGATTACGGTTGCGCGCATTTCGGCCGGTCAGTCTGCCGGCCGTTGGCGCTGCGCATGCTAATCCAGTCAATCGCCCAGGTAGGCGCAACCTGCGTTTCAGAGTCCGCATCACATTCGGGCGAGACCCGTACTATCCGCGCGTGCGCGAAGAATTTGCCAAGCGAGAAATCTGGTATCGGGTCGATGTTCCAGCCACCATACTCGTACTTCGTGATCACCGCAGATCCTCGGGCTTATCGGGATTCGAACAGGGAAAGCATGAGTTCGTCCGGTCGTCATCGCCAACCTTGAGCTTTGCTTTGCCGACTTCGGGGGTCGCCGGCGAAAAATCGTTCCCCGCGTCGCCACATTGTCATAGAGATTCCAGCGGAGCGCGCCAGTGTGCTCGAATATCGAAACGGCCGCCATTCGCCACGCGCTGCATTCGCTATTTGACCGGTAGCTGTGCGTACCGACGGCCCCCTTGCGTTCGCCTGCACATTTTATTAATTTTTTGGCGGGTATGCCAGGGCTTGGACGGGTCAGCTCAACGCTCCAGCAGACCGAGCTTGTCCTTTACGTCCCTGAACTGATCCGCTTCCGCGAGCGGTGCCTTCGTCTCCGTAATGGGTGGCCAGTTGCGCGCGAGTTCTGCGTTCAGTCTGATGAAATTCTGCTGATCGCCGGGGACATCTTCGTCCGCGTAGATCGCGTTCACAGGGCACTCCGCCACGCAGACGGCGCAGTCGATGCATTCGTCGGGATCGATCGCCAGAAAGTTCGGCCCTTCCCGAAAGCAGTCCACCGGGCACACGTCCACGCAATCGGTATAGCGACATTTGATGCAGCCTTCGGTAACAACGTGAGTCATTTGCGCACTTCCCTGAACTCGGCGTCGATCACGTCGTCATCCGGCTGGCTCGCATCACGGGACGTTGCACCTGCGCCGACGGCACCCGCCGCTGCGTCATCACCGCCCGGAGCAGCCTGCATGCCGGCGTAGACCTTTTCACCCAGTTTCTGCGAAGCCGCGGCAAGCGCCTGCGCCTTCGCATCGATCTCCGCCCGGTCGGAACCCTTTAGCGCATCCTCGAGTCCCCTGATCGCGATGTCGATTTTCTCCTTCTCGCCCGCATCCAGCTTTTCGCCGTATTCGGCGAGCGCCTTCCTCGTGCTGTGAACGAGCGCATCTCCGTGGTTCCGGGAATCGACCAGCTCACGCAGCTGGCGGTCTTCGTCGGCGTGGGCTTCGGCTTCCTTCATCATCCCGTCAATTTCGGCTTCGGACAGGCCCGAGTTCGCCTTGATCGTGATGCGGTTTTCCTTGCCGGTCGCCTTGTCTTTCGCGCCGACGTGCAGAATGCCATTTGCGTCAATGTCGAAGCTCACCTCGATCTGCGGCATGCCACGCGGTGCGGGCGGAATGCCCTCGAGGTTAAACTCGCCCAGCAGCTTGTTGCCGCTGGCCATTTCGCGTTCGCCCTGACAGACCTTGATGGTCACGGCGCCCTGGTTGTCGTCGGCGGTGGAGAATATCTCCGAGAACCGGGTCGGAATCGTGGTGTTTTTCTCAATCATTTTTGTCATCACGCCACCCCGGGTTTCGATCCCGAGCGACAGCGGCGTCACGTCGAGCAGCAGCACATCCTTGCGGTCACCGGACAGAACCTGACCCTGGATCGCGGCGCCCACCGCCACCGCTTCATCCGGGTTCACGTCACGGCGCGGCTCCCTGCCGAAGACTTCCCTGACCTTGTCCTGCACCTTCGGCATGCGCGTCTGGCCACCGACCAGAATCACGTCGTCGATCTTCTGAACCGCTACGCCGGCGTCCCTGATGGCGATGCGGCACGGTTCGATCGTGCGGTCGATCAGCTCTTCCACCAGCGCTTCGAGTTTTGCGCGGGTGAGCTTCAGGTTCAGGTGCTTCGGACCCGACGCGTCCGCCGTGATGTACGGCAGGTTGATTTCGGTCTGCTGGCTCGACGACAGTTCGATCTTTGCCTTTTCAGCCGATTCCTTCAGGCGTTGCAGCGCGAGCACGTCTTTCGACAGATCAACCCCCTGTTCCTTTTTGAACTCGCCGATGATGTAGTCGATGATGCGCTGGTCGAAGTCTTCACCACCGAGGAACGTGTCGCCGTTCGTGGACAGGACCTCGAACTGCTTCTCGCCATGCACGTCGCCAATTTCGATAAGGGAAATGTCGAACGTGCCACCGCCGAGGTCGAACACGGCGATCTTGCGGTCCCGGCTTTCTTTCCGGTCCAGTCCGAATGCGAGCGCGGCGGCGGTCGGTTCGTTGATGATCCGCTTCACCTCAAGACCGGCGATGCGGCCGGCGTCCTTGGTCGCCTGACGCTGGCTGTCGTTGAAGTACGCGGGAACCGTAATCACCGCTTCGGTGACCGGCTCGCCGAGATAGTCTTCAGCGGTTTTCTTCATCTTGCGTAGCACTTCCGCCGAGATTTGCGGCGGCGCAAGCTTCCGCCCGCGCACCTCGACCCATGCGTCGCCATTGTCGGCCTTCATGATCCTGTACGGCATCAGGCCGATGTCTTTCTGCACTTCCTTTTCCTCGAAGCGGCGGCCGATCAGGCGCTTGACCGCGAACAGCGTGTTCGCGGGATTGGTCACAGCCTGGCGCTTGGCGGGCGCACCGACCAGCGTTTCGCCATTGTTCAGATAGGCGACGATCGACGGCGTGGTGCGCGCGCCCTCGGCGTTCTCGATCACCCTGACCTGATTGCCTTCCATGATCGCCACGCACGAGTTGGTCGTGCCAAGGTCGATGCCAATGATCTTGCCCATGATGTTCAATCCCCTCGCTCGATCCGGTTCGGGAGAAGTCCTGCGAAATCAGCATACGTTTCGCCGGCGACGCTTGCGCCAAAGCTGACAGTGGCCCTGTGCAGCGCGCGCGTCGCCTGCGCATGCCCCGAGTGCCCCGCGTGCTGGGGAGCGCGCAACGACCGTTCCCGCGACGCACCGGTTCGTATCCTTTCCGGTTTCCACTGGCCGTCCGGTCTTGCCGGCGCTCAGTACACCGGTTCGTGGGAGTGAACAGACGGGCGAGCCACTTTGCTATGTGGTTCGGTTGTCGTTATGTACACCTATTTCTTCAGCGAAAGTTGCAGTTCTACCACCGGCACATATTCGCAGACGGGAATGATCCGTTTGCCAGCTTTGCTGGCGCGGCTCAAAGCGCTCTTCTACCGCATCCGGTGGCGCAGGCATTCTTTGAATCCCTGTCCGTCGGTCGACCCGGACAGCCACTGGAGGACACCAGCGGCGCCGCCACTTCATCCATTGAGCTTGAGGGCGCGGTTCGTTTCGAGGGTTTGCCCCGTGTGTTAGGCGAAAGGCCCCCCAAGCCATGCACATGCCCGTCGGGATGAAGGTTGAGGCAACCCTCGGTCAGTAGCCCGTACGTCTGCACGCGGCCATGCCGCATGCCGCTTTGATCGGGGTGCAGGCGGGCCCACCGAGGCACAGTCGGACTGCGCACTCACGTCGCGAATTCCGCAAACTTAGGCCAAACGGTCCGAAAGTGGTTGCGGGCCGCATGCAGGTACTGAGGGACATCGGCACCGCCGCTAGCGGTTATCCGACGGCGGGCGAAAATGCGCCGCAAGCGCATCTGCCAGTCTCCAGACTGGACACGGCCGGCGACAAAGGCCGTCAAAACCAATCCGCTTCATGTCGCGCGGAGTTTCTGTTGGAAAGATGTTAGTCATCGCAACAATCAGGACGCTGCCGAATGCGGGGTCGGTGACCGCATGCCGGACGAACCGGAAGTCGTCGGCTCGACACAGGCGAGTGTCGATCAGCAACGCGCACGGCTTCCAATGCTCCAGCATCAGACCCAGATTCTCCATGGTCGACGTGGCTACGGCGACAAACCCTTTTAACCGCAGCAGCAATGCGATCGACTCTCCAACCGAAACGTCGGCGTGGGCAACGACCACGCTTTGAGAGTCGACCGCAGTCACTGGACGCTTCGGGCTCCAGAGGGCGAACTGTCGCTCATCTTCGTGCGGCGGGCGGCGGGTCATTACTGCGCGGACATGTGTCCGCTTGATGGTGACTTCAACGAGCTACCGCAGTCCGACCGTAGACAGACTGCGGATCGGCGCGGTTTGACTGATAGTTTCACGTCGCCGCGCGGTCGTCTAGACCTTTCGTTGTCAGCTCGACGCCCGCTCTGTGTGGTCTTTTCGCTGGTCCGGTCGCCGTCTGCAGGCGCCGCGTGACAGTTCGGCAGACGGGTGTTGATAGCGACTGCATCAGCTGGTTGCAGAGATTTCCCTAAACATGGCCGCTTCACATCATCCGCCTCGGCTCAACACCAGGCTAACCGCGTCGCCCGCCAATCAGCAAACACCCGGCTCCTGTCGGGCGGCAAGGTCAGGCCGACCCCGGAATACCTCGCATCCCGGTGCAGCGATCCATCGCTTGCGTCGATCAACGGCAACAGCGAAATGCCGCATCAATGCGACTGCGGAGGTGCTTTGGGCGCCGGTCGTTCGGAGCAATGGCGTGGCACACAGACTCCGGATGGACGTTGCCGTCATTTCTGGCAGTGCGTGGCCAGCCCATCGGTCCTGACTTTCCCTGGCTGCGCTCCACTGCGGCACGCCGGTTGCGCGCTACTCGGTGCCGATGTGGGCGATAGCGAAACGAGGAGGCGCACATGTCTTTCGAGACGTATGATTCGTACCGTGGATACAGCATCAGGGTCTGGGTCACTGCGGCCAGATCGTTGTCGCTCCACGGCGTCGGGCGTCGATACAAGGTCTCATGGATTGTCAGTCAGTCGCAGCGTCCAGGCGAGAAGATTGCAAGTTTTCCAGAGCGGCTGGAATTCCTGTCAGAGCACGAAGCATTGACATATGCGGAAAACCGGGCTCACACGTTCATTGACTGCATGCTGTCTGAACACCGTCGGATGCCGCTTTCCGGCGAAGTCGGGCACAGTCGTGAACACCCGCTCGACCCCGAGGCGTAAGAGCGTTGTCGTCGACCCGGTTACTGTCATCACTTGGAGCCGCCCGTTTCCTTTCGCCAGACGATGTCGGCGAGAGCCTCAAGGTGGAAAGGTTTTGCGAGGCATGCATCGCAGCCCGACTCACGTGCGCGTCGCTCTTCCTGCACAACGGGACGGCCAGTGACTGCAATAATCTGCACCGCCGCATACTCCGGCAAGGCCTTTATGCTGCCCGCCAGCCAGTAGCCGTCGAAGTCAGGAAGGGTGACATCGGTAATGACGAGATCGAAGGTCTGCTGCTTCGCAGTCTGCAACGCGCCGGAAGCGGTGGTTGCTCCGGTCACGTGTGCTTCGTAAATTGCAAACAGGTCCGACATTGCCGCAAGCGCCTCCGGTGAGTCTTCGACCAGAAGGATGCTTTTCCCCCGAAACACAGAAAGATCTGCCGGCCGCTTGCCTGCCTGCCGACGGCTGAACGACGCATCGGCAGGCAGCCGGACAACAAAACGTGAACCATGGCCGGGCCCCTCGGAAACAGCCTCGACTGTGCCCCCATGTAACCCGGCGAGCTGCCGCACAAGAGACAGGCCGATGCCCAGTCCACCTCTGCGGGTATGATGGGCAACTGACGGTGCCTGCTGGAACATGTCGAAGATCGAAGCGATTACGTCGGGTGCGATACCGACTCCGGTGTCGGCCACCTCGATCCGGGCCTGTCCCGCCTCAAGCGACAGCCGCACCGTCACGCGGCCCCCTGCCGGCGTGAATTTCAATGCATTGCTAACCAGATTCCAGACGATCTGCTCCACGCGCACCGCGTCGCCCCGGATCAGGATCGGGGTTTCCGGCAGTTCGACCCGCAGGTCGATTGCCGCCTGCGTCGCATCGTTCTGCACCGTCTCGGCAATCGAGCGGACGATCGCGCTCACGTCTGTCGGCGCGACGCGCAGCGACAGTTTTCCCGTAGTCACTCTTGAGAAATCGAGCAGGTCATCAATGATCTGCGCCTGCGTATTGACCGACTTCTGGATCGCGTCGGCAATTTCCTGGATCGGGCCGATGTGCTGGATTTCAGGAAGACGGGCCAGCATTTCCGCCTTCATGTGGATCAGGTTCAACGGATTCTTCAGCTCGTGTGACAGGACAGCAATAAATTCATCCTTCAGGCGGCTGCGTTCCTGGACCTCGGTGTACGCCGCGCGCTCCTGGGCAAGGACCTGCTGCTGTTCGCCCTCCGCCAGCTTGCGACGGGTTGCATCGTGCACGATCTTGGCAAAGCCCGAAAACCCGGGAACATCGATGCGACTCAGAAAACCGCTACAGAAAACACGGTTTCCGTCCTTCCTGAGATGCCAGCGCTCATCCTCGGCGCGCCCGTTTTCCGTCGCCTTCTGTCGTTCGAGGCCCGCCACGCCGCCCGCGCGATCCTCCGGCGTGAAAATGGCGTCAAGCGGTTGCCCCAGCATGTCCTCCGCCTGAAAACCGAAAATACGCCCGGCTCCCACGTTCCAGCTGACGACCGTCCCGTCCTGGTCGAGCACGATGATGGCGAAATCGTTGATGGCCTGTGCCGCCAGCTTCAGCTTCTCGGCGCTGGCACGCGCATGGTCCTGCGCGACTTTCTGCCCGGTGATGTCGATGAATGCCAGGACCGCACCGTCAATCCGGTCGTCATCGGTGCGGTACGGCAATACCCGGGCCAGAAAACTGCGGCCGTCGCTGCTTGAGATTTCGCGCTCCGTCTTCTTCAGGCTCTCAAACGCGGTGCGCAGATCGTCGATCATCGCGGGATAGTCGAGCCTGTGCGTCAGATGCTGGAGAGGACGGCCCTGGTCGCCAGGCAGAATATTGAACAGACTCTCTGCCGGCGACGTATAGCGCTTGATACTGAGCGTCCGGTCGACGAAGATGGTCGCGACGCCGACCAGTGAAATCAGGTTCTGGAGATCGTCGCTGATCCGCGCCGACTCCTGCACCTTTGTCATCAGTTCGGCATTGACCGTAATCAGCTCTTCATTGAGCGATTGCAGTTCCTCACGGCTCGCCTCCAGTTCTTCGGTCGCCGAGCGTAGCTCCTCGTTCATCGCCTGCAATTCTTCGTTGGACGCTCTCAGTTCCTCGATCGAGTTCTGTCCGGATTCCAGGGAACTGCGCAGCCGCTCTTCGCTGCCGGCCAGCGCCCTCCTGAGCGAACCGACAGTTGCATCGTCTTCAACCAGTTTCTCCTGCGCTTCGGGAAGCGGAGTCACCGGATCGCAGATCACCCAGACCAGGTTTTCCTCGTACCCCGGATCGCGGTAAGGCCGCATCGACAGGTCGACCGGAATCGTTCCGGGAGCCGCCTCGAACGGCACAACCCGCTCCTCGTCGCGCCGCGCGTTATTCAGACAACGCTCGATTGCGCGTCGGACCGTGGCGTGCGCATCGGCACGCACAACGTCGAACAGATTGCGCACGCGGGTGCCGCGCGCGTCGCGCGTCAGCCCGTTTGCATTGGCGGAACGATGGACGATTTCGCCGTCCGCACGCATGATGATGACCGGCGGCCCGAAGAGGTCGAGCGCGTGTGGCTGATCGGGCAGAGTTGGGTCGGCCGGTTTTGCGCTGCCTGATGTCGCGAAAAATGTCTGGCCTGCGGCAGCCGTAGGCGCCGGTGCGACAGGAAAAGCGGGCAGGCCGCTTTTTGTGGCATCAGGCAGTGCCCGGTAGATCTTCCGGTGCTTGTCGACAGGCGCAAAAAGCCCGGCGGCGAAGTCGGCCGACTCGGCGCTGCCCAGAAAGAGGTAGCCACCGGGGCGCAACGCAAAATGGAAGCTCTCGAGGACGCGGGTCTGCGCGCGCCGGTCCAGATAGATCAGCAGGTTGCGGCAGGAAATCAGGTCAACGCGGGAAAAGGGGGGATCCCGCAGAATGTTGTGCGGTGCAAAGATGACCATGTCCCGCACCGACTTGACGAGCCGGTACCGGTTGCCGACCTTGTCGAAATACCGGGCCAGACGGGACGGCGAAATGTCGTTGGCAATGGCACCCGGGTAGTTGCCCGTCCGCGCGATTGAAATGGCGCGCTCGTCGATATCGGTTGCATAGACGCTCACGCGGGGCCGGTCCGGCAGCCTGCGCGCTGCTTCACTGAGCATGATGGCGATGGAGAACGCCTCTTCGCCGGTCGCACACGCCGGCACCCACGCGCGAATCTCCTCACGTCCCTGGAGGTTCTTTATCAACTTCGACACAACCACTTTGTCCAGTGCTTCGAATGCCTGCGGGTCCCGGAAAAAATTGGTCACGCCGATCAGCATGTCGGCCAGTAGCCTGGGCGTCTCGTCCGGATTGGCGGACAGGAAGTCGCGGTACGCCGCGGTGCTCGCCAGCCCGTTGACCTGCATGCGCCGCTCGATCCGGCGCAGGATGGTGCCACGCTTGTAGTGGGTAAAATCATGGCGGGCGCGTTGCTGAAGGAGATCCAGCACTTCGTCGACCGGATCGCCCTCGCTCGCAGACACCTGCGCAACGTTGTCGGCCGCATCGTCCGACGGCGACGGCAGGACAATCTCTGCCGCGTTCCTGACCAGCGTCAGCACTCTTGGGACAATTTCGGCTACGGGCAGCACCAGGTCGACGTCCCCCGTCGCGATCGCGTTTCGGGGCATTTCGCCATACTCGGCTTCCTCGGGCTGCTGCACGATTGTAATGCCGCCGTGTTCGCGCACCCGCGCAATGCCCACCGAGCCGTCGGAGCCCGAACCGGAAAGAATGACGGACACCGCGCGCGAGCCGTGTGCTTCCGCAAGGCTGCGAAAAAACACATCGATGCTGGTCGGAGGCAGCCGCGGCAACTCCGGCTCCGACAGCCGAAGATGCCCATCGACCATCGACAGCAGCTTGCCCGGCGCAATCACATAGACATTGTCCCGTTCCAGCGGAACGGCGCCGGTCACCTGCCTGACGCGCAGGCCAGTGACATTCTGGATCACGTCGTGCGCATGGCTGATATGGTCAGGCGACAGGTGGAGGACGACCACAAAAGCAACGCCCGGCGCGGGCGGCACCGTCTCGAAAAGACGCAGGAGCGCCTGGACGCCACCTGCCGAAGCGCCAATGCCGATTACAGCAAAGTCCGGGCGGTCGCGTTGTGCGCCATCACTGCTCTTCCGTGTGTCGGCCATCATTTCTCCAATCGATGCAGGAGGGCAAAATGCCGTGGGCAAATATGCCGTGTCTTTTCGCGGGCAGCATTCTACGGCCGCCGGCGAAGCGTTTTCGATCACCCGCCAGACTGGGCGCGCGAAATGAGGTCCATCAGCGGTGCCGCGCCGGCCCCTTTCTGACAGTACGCATCGAAATCATTCAGTCCCGCTTTGGCCCGTACCTCGTCTTCGTCCATGGACGTATGAGCGATGATATAAACGTCGCGGGTTGCAACTGAACCGCGCAATGTTGCAGCAAGCTCGAATCCGTCAGGCGACGGCATGTTGATGTCAAGAACGGCCATATCGGGGATCCAGAAAGCGAGGCGCCGCACAGCTTCCTCGCCGCCATACGCGAATTGCGCTTCATGGCCCGCGAAGGACAGGGCGAGTGCCACTGCCTGCGCCCCCAGCTCATAATCGTCGACCACCAGGATTCGCAAGGGTCGATGGCGAGCGGCCCGCCTGATGCTCCAGACTGCCGCGTTTCCCACTGGACTCATATCCCACCGCTCATTTCATTATTGATCGCAGAATGACCCGCCGCAACACTCATACCGCGGCCCTGGCGCCGGGCGCACCGGGATGGACAGGTGCGGGGTAGTGCGGCAACGACCCCTGTCGCCCGGTCTGCAGGTGGCAAACGGGCGCAGCCCATCCCGGCCGATGGGAAGATCCGGCCCGCCGCCGCCATGGCCATGAAAACCACGCCTCCAATACCGGCACGGACGACTGCGGGACAGTGACGTTGAGAGCGTCTGTACCCCATCGCGATTCCGGGCCCATAGTCGGGCAGGTCATATCGCACTGAGTCCCCGCATCTGGCGGTAGGTGCAATATCCCCGGCGCGGAGTCCGGCGCTTTCACGGGGACTCTCGCACGAGGGTCAACGCCGGCGAGAGCATCAGTACGGCCAGAATTCCCGCTGTCAGTTCGCCGCGCGGCGGTCGACTTCCTTCTGGCATTGTTCGGCAGCATGGATCTGCCGGCGCATTGCAAGTACCGAAGGCGGGACCACCCGGCGACGAGCCAATGCCCACGGGAGCGCCCCCATCATCGTGAACGCGTCATGCGCGAAAGAGCCCTCGCGCCACAGAAGCGCAAAAGCCCGTCCGGTCGTGGAGCAGGCATCGCGCAAGGGCAGACGCAGCCAGGCAATCCACGCTGCATTGCGGGCCAGCAGGCGGCGTCTCAAGCGGCTGTCGCGCGCCCGCGACGGATGATGATGCACCACCAGCGAGTCCATATAGACGATTGCGTGGCCGGAAGCGAGGAGGTCGAGCGCGACCAGTTCTTCTTCTCCACCAATGAAAAGGCGCGGCTCGTATCCGCCGACCGCGCGGAACACATCAGTGCGGAAAACGCAGGCACCGGCGATGTAGCCCGTCAGGGGCGGGCCGGGCAGATCACGGCTCTCCAGCGGGCTGTTGCGCATCCGGACGCATGTCTCGTCCAGTTCCAGCGACTCGCCCACCAGCACGCGCGCACTCAGCACCGCGGCGCCCGGCGAGGCGTCGAGCACGCGA